>JAQTZL010000003.1 GCA_028687755.1 Candidatus Nanopelagicales bacterium | reverse complement strand
GCCACATCCTTGATCGAACAAAGCCTGAGCCGCCACACGGACGGCTTCAGGCAACCTCTCCTTACCCATAAACCAAACCCCTCAGTCAGACTCCCAATTACGAGTCCAACTAAGGGGGTTCAGTTCAATCTGGATACCGGCCCTTCGTGTTCGTGGCGGCAATTACATGCCGATACGAATGGTCTTAGCTTGCTGGAATTCACGCAGGCCTTCAATGCCACCAGCGCGCCCCACACCGCTTTGCTTGTAGCCACCGTATGGGCTTTGTGGAGCAACGTTGCTGAAGCAGTTCACCCACACCGAACCTGATTGCAGGCTACGAGCAACGCTGTGAGCCGTCTTCAGATTGTTGGTGTGCACGTAAGCATTCAGACCAAAGTCGGTGTCATTAGCCATGCGCACGGCTTCAGCTGTGTCACTGAAGCGCAGCAATGAAATCACTGGACCAAAGGTTTCCACCTGTGCCAAATCACTGCGGTTATCGACATCGCCGAACACCGCCGGCGAAACAAAGTAACCACCAGTGAATTCACCTTCCATCTGTGAGCTCACTTGCTGACCACCCGTGAGCAAGGTGCCCATCTTCTGATCAACTGCGCGATCCACATGGCTCAAAATGCGCTGCATGGCGCCTTCGGTGACGAGTGGTCCAACCATGGTGTCCTTAGCCAACGGATCACCGATCTTGGCGTTTTCGATGACTGACACGTAGGCAGCAGCGAATTCATCGTAAATCGAATCGTGGACCATCAAGCGCACCGCGCATGCACAGTGCTGTCCGCTTTGAGCCAATGGGCCACTGATGGCAGCCATCATTGCTGTCTTCTGGATGTCATCAATATCTGGGAACACCAATGTTGCTGCGGTGCCACCCAATTCAGTTGCTACTGGCGTGAGGTTGTCAGCTGCAGCGCGAGTGATGATCTTTGCTGTTGATCCGCCACCGGTGAAGTGAATCTTGCGCACACCCTTGTGACGCACAAGTGCATCGCCAACATCTGGGCCGCCAGGAACGATGTTGACCAAGCCTGGTGGCAATCCCGCTTCAAGGCACAACTCACCAAAGCGCAGTGCGCTCAATGGAGCGAGCTCAGGTGGCTTAATCACCACGGCGTTACCGGCAGCAAGTGCAGGAGCAACAGCCATACCAAGAATGAACAGTGGAGCGTTCCAAGGAACGATCACTGCAACGACGCCATATGGCTCGTAATCAATCATGTTGACGTCGCGCGATTGCGACACTGGAGTGGTGTAGCCGAAGGACTTATCCATCCAGCCGGCGTAGTACCGAAGGAAGCGCACCAACTGATTTGGGTGCACGCCTGCAGCGCCAATTGGAATGCCAATGTCTTGGGTGGTCATCCACACCAGTTCAGCCATGTGCTGCTCAACAAGATCAGCGAGGCGAAGCAGAATGTCGCGGCGCTTATCAACCGTGATCTTCATCCAGACCTGCTGGGCTGCCCAAGCGGTGGTCACGGCACGATCGATTTCTTCAGGGCCTGCCATCGTGATCGTGGCGTTGACCTTGCCTGTTGCTGGGTAGATGTGTTCAAACACTCCACCGGATGAATCACTGATCCAATCCTGACCAATGAGCATGGCTCCTGGTGGAAGGCGGTCAAATGCAACTGACATGAAACTCCCTAAGTAACGAGCGAAAACGTGCTTGACAAACCCTAGTTAGCGTGCGCCCCACAATCTAGAGGGAAAGAGAAACTAAATCGGCATGTCGCGAGCCTGATACGCAGTGGGCGATTCATCTCACCAAGGTCCAGTTACGATTGCGTAATCATGCGCAAGATTGCCGTTGCTGGCCTGGTCGCCGGTCTAGCTCTGGGAGTGATCTCCCCTGCTAGTGCTGCCGTGATTGGCGGTGACCAACTTGGCCTTCCTGGTGTGCGAATCAATCCCGTCTCCACGACCCTCACCCCGCCTGCTATCCGGGCGCGTACCTGGATTTTGGCCGATGCCACCACAGGTGCGGTGCTCGCTGCAAAAAAGGCTCACAAACTACGGCCACCGGCCAGCACGTTGAAGACCTTGACTTCCTTAACACTGCTGCCCAAATTGGCCCTCAACGGCACCTTCACCGCAACCCCAAAGGCCGCGAATGCTGACGGCGCCAAAGTAGGTCTTGAAGCCGGCCAGGTCTACACAATCGAGGATCTCTTTTACGGACTCATGCTCCCAAGCGGTAACGATGCGGCTATCGCTTTGGCGCAAGCCAACGGAGGAATCGCTACCACCATTGATCAAATGAATGCAGTCGCTGCACAACTCCAAGCCAATGACACCAAAGCAATGAGCCCCAATGGTTTAGATAAGCCGGGCCAAACCTCGAGTGCATATGACCTCGCACTCATCTCCAGGGCAGCACTGCAACGCAGCGATTTCACCACGATCGTTGGCGCTAAGCGCTATCGCTTCCCTACCAAAGAATCCGCCGGCGGCGGCAAACACCTGATCTACAACCTCAATCAATTACTCACGGGCGACTACCGCGGCGTCATCGGCGTCAAGACTGGATTCACCACCAAAGCTGGACGTACCTTTATTGGCGCAGCACAGCGCAAAGGTCACACACTGATCTTTGTCGGTATGGGAATCAAGGATTCGTCAGAAAGCGCAGCGAAAAAAGCGCTCGACTGGGGTTTTGCAAACCTTGCATCCGTCAAGCCAATCGGCACACTTGTTGAACCGCTCTCTCCACTACCAACTGCAGTTCCGGCGGCAAGCCAAGCGAGCGCTATTGAGCAAGTTGCTGTTCCAGTAACTCCGACACCCAACGCCTCGCCAACCATTGCTGTAGACCCTGTGGCCCAAAAGGCAATCAAGCAGGCAGCACTCAAGGTGCCCGCACCAACAGCTCAAGCACCCTCATTTTGGCTTGCAGTGATCGTGGTGCTGATCATTGGGCTTGCATTATTTGCCTGGAATTCGAATCGCAATCGACGCCGTCGTCATTACCGTTACTGAACGGGTATCCCATATCGGAGACATGTCCGGCCAATGTACGGGCATGATTACCCAATGAAGCTTCAAAGGACACTCTCATTCGTGCTGTCAACGGCACTTGGCGTCGCTGTTGGCTTGGCGGTTGCCGCACCTGCACACGCAAATGGAAACTGCGTCACGTACTTTGCTGGGCTCGGGACAGGTACTTCAGCCGATCCGTACCAGGTCGGAGCACGACTAGACCTTGAAGAGGTTGCCTTCTGTTTGAGTGCATCCTTTGTCCAGACGACTGATATTGACTTGCTCGGAACAGCATGGACTCCCCTGGGTAACGCATCTGCGAAGTTCACCGGAAACTTCGACGGTGGTGGATTTTCTATTTCGCGATTATCCGTTTCCGGTGCGGGAATCTCGGTAGGTCTGTTCGGTGAAGTCAATGGTGCATCGCTTACGCGGATTCGGATCACATCTGGAACAGCTACAGGTGATACCAATGTTGGTGGGCTCGTCGGAAGTTCATTGAACTCAGACATCTCAGTGAGTTCTTCTGCAGTGAACGTCACGGGAAAAACGTACGTTGGTGGGCTCGTCGGCAATATGGATTCAACATCAGGGACTCGCTCGCTCGCCAAAAGCAACGCCATGGGCTCGGTTACCGGTTCTTGGTCACCGCCGGGATCCCCCTCAACATTTATTGGAGGACTCGTTGGCCATGCCAGCAACATTGCTGTTTCTCAATCCTACGCAAGCGGAACGGTGACTTCAGACGGTAACTATGTTGCGGGATTGATCGGTGGTAGCGCTCAGGGATCTATCGCGAATTCATACGCCACAGGTGCCGTCACTGGAGTTTGGCAAGTTGGTGGATTGGTGGGTGAAGTTGATCAGACACCTATCTCCAATGCATATGCAACCGGCTCGGTCACGGCAGGTGCACCTTCGAATGCTCAAGGTGGCCTGGTAGGTCAATCTGCGACAGCGCCATGGAGTGCGCTCACTTGGGATACCAACACCACAGGTCAGTCTGGATCGGTCAACCGATCCACAGCGGCGGGAACGACAGCTAGCACTACCGCACAGATGAAATCTCTGAGTACATTCACTGGACTGGGATGGAATATCTCTTCATCCTGGTCATCCACAACGATCTGGGTGAGCTGTTCTAGCGTTAATAATGGTTATCCACACCTTGCGGCGTTTTACACAGCTGCAACTGCCCCTTGTTACACCGCCAATAGCAATGAACCAACAAGGTTCACCGTGGTGCATCAGGCGCTACCTATGCCCCTGAGTGGAAAATGCGTCGATGTCGTCGACGATGATTATTCATGGGGCACCGGTTTAAAGGGTGGCTGGCAGCAATCGTGGCAACCTTGGGTGAGCACAATAGGTGGCTGGGCCTGCACCAGAGCTTTCGTCAAGAAAAACGATGAGCCGTGGGTGATTAGCAACAACGCTGCATAACGAAAAGTTTGCCGTGACCGTGACTGCAGTTACTCACTAGGCAGCGAAACAAACCCAATCGCGTCGTACACATCACCCAAAGTTTTCCGCGCAGTTGCGCGTGCCTTATGCGCACCAACAGCCATTAAACGCTGGAGTTCAGCTGGATCAGCCATGAGTTCATTGACGACATCGCGAATCGGGCGCACGAAATCAACAACAATTTCAGCGGTGTCACCCTTGAGATCGCCGTAACCGCGGCCGTCATATTCCTGAACCAAAAGTTCAATGGATTTACCGGTGAGTGCTTGCTGAATCGTTAATAGATTTGAAACTCCAGCTTTGTTATCTGGATCAAAACGAATCTCACGCTCTGAGTCGGTCACGGCGCTCTTGATCTTTTTCGTCAAGGTTTTGTCATCATCAAGCAAGAAGACACATCCTGGAGCGCTGGACTTACTCATCTTGGACGTCGGATCTTGAAGGTCAACAATCTTTGCGGTGTCTTTGACATACATGCCCTTGGGCACAGTAAGTGTTTCACCGAAGGTTGCATTAAAACGTTGAGCGAGGTCACGCGTGAGTTCAAGGTGCTGACGTTGATCTTCACCTACTGGCACTTCATCGGCCTGGTAAATCAAGATATCTGCCGCCTGCAGGATCGGATAGGTGAACAACCCAACGGTGGAACGATCAGCACCACCCTTTTGGGACTTGTCTTTAAATTGCGTCATCCGACTGGCTTCACCAAAACCTGTTTGACATTCCATTACCCACGCGAGCTGGCTGTGTTCTGGCACATGGCTTTGCACAAAGATCGTGCAGATTTCTGGATCAAGCCCAATGGCTAACAACTGGGCAAACGACACCAGTGTGCGCGTGCGAAGCAACGCGGGATCGTGATCGACAGTGATTGCGTGTTGGTCAACCACGACGTAATAGGCATCGTTGTCGTGCTGCATCTGCACCCACTGACGCAGCGCTCCGAGGTAATTTCCTAACTGGAAGGAATCAGCCGTTGGCTGGATTCCGGAGAGCACTCGTGAAGGGCGTTGAGCAGACATACCCGTCATTCTGGCAAAGCGGGATCTGACTCCTGCACGTGGTCAGTAACCTCATTGGGTTCCACCCGAATTCGAGCAATACGACGCCCGTCCAACTCGGTCACGGTAAAGGTGTGGTCACTTGCCACCACGGCATTTCCTACCTCTGGCAAGGTGCCCAGTTCAGCAACCAGGAACCCAGCCACGGTTTCGTACGGGCCCTGCGGCAGCGTGATCCCGCAATCCTCTTCAAAGTCATCGAGATTCATGAGGCCATCAACACTCAGGATGCCCAGCGGTCGCGAGGTCTCAGCAATTTCATCGACGTCGTACTCATCGCGGATATCTCCGATGAGCTCTTCGACGAGGTCTTCCATTGTGACGATGCCAGCGGTACCGCCATATTCGTCAACCACGATTGCCATGTGTGCATGTCTACGGCGCATGTCAGACAAGGTGGAGAGCACATCATTAGTACCCGGATAGGCCGCAATTTCTCGCACAAGCTCACCAACGCGTATTGAACGCTCAGCCATGCCAGGAACTAGGAAGTCGCGAATATGTACAAAACCAATGATGTCGTCAGATGATTCACGCATGACTGGGTAACGGGAATGGGGCTGCTCAGAAATTTGCTTCACTGCCTTGTTCACGGGCATTGCGGCATCAAGGAACTCAACTTCAGTGCGAGGCACCATCACTTCACGCAGTTCACGATCGCCAGCAGAGAACACATCATCAATGAGTTCTCGCTCTTGCTCACTTAACTCTTCATGCGCAGCAACAAGATCGCGCAGTTCCTCACCACTGATACTTTCCTTGGCGGCATTTGGGTCAATACCGAGCAGCCGAACAATTGCATCAGTTGCCAACGACAATGCCGCAATAAATGGTCGGGTTATTTTCGCCAAAACATCGATCGGACCAGCTACAACGAGAGCAACGGTTTCAACTCTTTGCAGTGCAATGCGCTTGGGGACAAGTTCACCAAGCACAAGAGAGAAATACACAATCAAAATCGTCACGAATATGAATGACAGCGAATCCGCTAATCCCTGTCCCATGCCCCAATCGACAAACGCCTTTGCGAGTTCTGGTGCGATTTGAGCTGCGCCAAAGCCTGCAGAGACAAAACCAGCAAGCGTGACACCAACCTGACCAGCGGCAAGGAAGCGATTTGGGTTTTGAGCCAACCGTGCAAGACGCCTGCCGCGGCGGCCTTGCTCCTTGAGTTTGGTTACTTGCCCATCGCGCAGAGTCACTAAGGCCATTTCGGCAGCAGCAAAGAAACCACCGAGCAGGATAAAGAGGAGGACAAAAATGATGTTGACCCAAATATCACTCATGGATGCAACCTTATGCGGATTTCTCCCGCGCAAGGAATGCTGAGGAAGCAAAGGCCAGCACGGAGCAGATAGCCATGACTACTGCCATCGTGACACCTGTGTCGAATGGGAGCCAAGCCAGTAACGGTGCATCAACGATGGCACCGCCAAAGGTGAGTGCCCCAAGAATTGCTGAGGCAGTACCGACGTAGAGCGCGCGCTCGAGAGCCAACGCCATTGCGTTAGCGCCAATCGTTGCTCGTGTACCAATCACGACGAGAAGAATCGGGATGATTACCCATAGCGAAGGCGAAGAAGAAGCCATGATCGGGATAAGAATGATCGAACCTAGTGCGGATAACCCAAGTGACCACATTAAAATTCCGCGCACACTGCGCGTCAGTACCGCATTGCGATTCCAAAAGCCCACAGCAATGATTGCGATCGCGATCCCCGAGAAGGTAAAGCTGTACATCGTCGGGCTCATGCCGAACTTTTCTTGGAATAAGAACGATGAACTTGCGAGGTATGCAAAAAGTGCACCGAATGCAAAAATTTGAGTAACCGCATACCCAAGGAAAATGCGGTCGCGCATCATCGCGACTGCACCACGCCCTAGTTCACCCAAGCCACCTGTATGTCGGCGTTCCTTTGGCAAGGTTTCAGGAATAAACAGTGCAATACCGACCACGATCAGTGCGCAGAACACCGCGAGGAAGAAGAAAGAAGAACGCCAAGTGTCAGTGAGATCCAGAAGAACACCACCCACGATTGGCCCCACCAGCGGCGCGATCATCGTGATGCTCATCAAGACTGAAAAGAATCGAGCTGCTTCTGGGCCTTTGACGATGTCTGCCGCAACTGCGCGACCAATAACAATGCCGCCACCGCCAAGGATGCCCAGCACTAAACGCGAACCAATGAGGAAGCCCATTGATGGAGCAAAAGCACAGGCTAGGGTCGCAAAGATCGTGACGATTGAAGTGATGAGTACGAGACGACGTCGACCAAATGAATCCGACATCGGACCGAAAACCAGCTGGCCAATCATGATGCCAAGGAATGAGGCCGTTAGCGTGAGTTGAGCTGCCGCATCAGTTGCCTGGAACTCACTAGTGAGCTGTGGGAAAGCTGGAAGATAGACGTCGGTGGCCAGCGGGGCGAATGCTGACATTGCCGCGATCGTGATGATCAGTAGCCACAACCGCTTTGGTGAAAGTCCGTGCTCGAAAGCTTCAGACGAAGGGTGGGTAGCCGACATCAGCCACCCACCCTTGTCATGTTGAGCATGTGTTTAGCGCATCGCCTTCTGAAGGTTCTCGTCAATTGAGGCGAGGAACTCTTGCGTGGTCTGCCATGGCTGATCCTTGCTGATGAGCAGAGCCAAGTCCTTGGTCATCTTGCCTTCTTCAACAGTTTCAACGCAGACGCGCTCGAGGGTCTGAGCAAAGGCGGTGACCTCTGGGGTGTTGTCGAGCTTGCCGCGATGCTCCAAGCCACGAGTCCACGCAAAGATGGAAGCGATTGGGTTGGTTGAGGTTGGCTTGCCCTGCTGATGCTGACGGAAGTGACGGGTCACCGTGCCATGTGCTGCTTCAGCTTCAACAGTGCGGCCGTCTGGTGTCATCAACACAGAGGTCATCAGACCAAGTGAACCGAAGCCCTGAGCAACGGTGTCTGACTGAACGTCACCGTCGTAGTTCTTACATGCCCAGACGTAGCCGCCTTCCCACTTCATTGCGGAAGCAACCATGTCGTCAATGAGACGGTGTTCGTACTCAATGCCAGCGGCTTCGAATTCAGCCTTGAACTCGTTCTCGTAGACGTCAGCGAAGATGTCCTTGAACTGGCCGTCGTATGCCTTGAGGATCGTGTTCTTGGTTGACAGGTAAACCGGGTAGTTGCGGTTCAAGCCGTAACGCATTGATGCGCGAGCAAAGTCGCGGATTGACTCATCAAGGTTGTACATGCCCATTGCAACGCCAGCGCCTGGGAAGTCAAACACATTGAATTCCATTGGCTCTGAGCCATCGGTTGGGGTGAAAGTCATCGTCAACGAACCTGCACTTGGCACCTTGAAGTCAGTTGCCTTGTACTGGTCACCAAATGCGTGACGTCCAACAACGATTGGCTTGGTCCAGCCTGGAACCAAACGTGGGATGTTCGAAATGATGATTGGCTCGCGGAAAATCACGCCGCCAAGAATGTTGCGGATGGTGCCGTTTGGCGACTTCCACATCTTCTTGAGGCCGAATTCTTCAACGCGGGCTTCGTCAGGAGTGATGGTTGCGCACTTCACACCAACGCCGTACTTCAAGATCGCTTCTGCTGAATCAATGGTGACCTGGTCGTCGGTTGCATCGCGATGCTCCATACCAAGGTCGTAGTACTTCAGATCAATGTCGAGGTACTTGACGATGAGTTCATCTTTGATGAACTGCCAGATGATGCGAGTCATTTCGTCGCCATCAAGTTCAACAACTGGGTTTACTACCTTGATCTTGCTCATACGGTGCTCCTTTTGAGTCGGGCGTAAGAAAACGTTGGGCGCACCGGATTGCGATGCGCCCAACGGTTCAATCTTTAAAGATCCTTGACGTCTGCTTGCTTGGTCTTGACTGCTTCGTAAGCCTCAACGAGGAGTGCCTTCTCGCTGTCGGTGAGTGCGGTTTCCACAATCTTGCGGATGCCACCCTTGCCGAGTTCAGCTTCAACACCGAGGTATGCGCCTGAGAGGCCGTATTCGCCGTCAACCCATGCACACACTGGCATGACTGAACCTGAGTCTTCGTGCACTGCCTTAGCCATACGAGCCGCTGCAGCAGATGGTGCGTAGTAAGCAGAGCCAGTCTTGAGCAGTGCCACAACTTCAGCGCCACCGTTACGGGTACGAACAACGAGCTCTTCGATCTTGTCTGCAGGAAGCAGGTCAGCAAGTGGCTTGCCGTTGACTGAACATGCTGAAGCAACAGGAACCATGGTGTCGCCGTGTGAACCAAGGGTCAACGTGGTGACTGATGCGACTGGAACGTTGAGTTCTTCAGCAACAAAGTGAGTGAAGCGAGCGGTGTCGAGCATGCCTGCCTGGCCGATCACGCGTGCGTGTGGGAAACCAGAAACGATCTGCGCGAGTGCAGTCATTTCGTCAAGTGGGTTCGACACGTTGATGATGACGGTGTTTGGTGCGTGCTTTGCAATGTTCTCTGCAACCTGACGCATGATCTTCGCGTTGGTTTCAATGAGGTCCATGCGGCTCATGCCTGGCTTACGAGGAAGACCTGCAGTGATCACGACAATCTCGGATCCTTGAATTGCTTCGTATCCCGAGCCATCCATACCGGTGGTCTGGCCAACGATCTTGGTTTCAAAACCTTCGATCCAGCGAGACTGGTTCATGTCGAGAGCCAAGCCCTCAGCCTTGCCGTCTACTACGTCGGTGAGAACAACGGTCTCAAAGATGTCGTATTCAGCCAACCGCATTGCGGTGGTTGAACCATAGAAACCTGCACCGATAACGGCGACCTTGCCACTGCGAGCCATGCGTTGCCTTCCAAGAGATATGGGTCAAATCAAAGGCCAAACATACTGCCGCTCGAGGGGGCGATTCCCCACGGATCAGGTGCATGTGATGCACCCCTCACCCCAAACCCAGTCAGTGGAACCCGACTGTCCGCTATGCCCGGCTTCCCAGCCACGTGACAGCGGTTGCAAGGAAGCGGTCATTGGCTTCAGGCAGGCCGATCGAGACGCGGACGCCTTCGCCCACAAATGGACGAACTGCCAACCCGACAGCTTCACAGGCAGCGGCAAAGTCAGCGGTGCGCTCCCCTAGTCGCAGCCACACGAAGTTGGCTTCCGATTCAGACGGGGCAAAGCCAGCAGCTAGAAGGCCGGTCAACACACGAGTGCGCTCACTCACCAGCAACTCACAGCGAGCAAAGGCCTCGCCTTCCACCGTCGACTCAAGCGCGGCAATGCCGGCAGCTTGCGCTACCGATGACACACCAAACGGAATTTGTACCTTGCGCAATGCGTCAGCAACGGCTTCGTGCGCAATACAGAAACCAACACGCAAACCTGCAAGTCCGTACGCCTTGGAGAACGTGCGTAACACGGCAACGTTGGTGTACTCGCGATAGAAATCAAGCCCATCAGGAATCGTTCCCGGATCCACGAACTCGCGATAGGCCTCATCGATCACTACGAGAATGTCCGACGGAACAGCAGCAACAAATGCAGCGAGTGCTTCACGGCCAACAGCTGTGCCCGTTGGGTTGTTGGGGTTACAGACAAAGATCAATCGCGTAGTTGCATCAATAGCTGCGAGCATCGCGTCGAGATCATGACGATCATCGCCATCGAGGGCCACACGCTGAGGTGTTGCGCCACCAATCATCGTGACAATTGGGTAAGACTCAAACGAACGCCAGGCGAACATCACGCCATCGCCTGGTTCGGAAGTGATTTGCACGAGTTGCTGGGTTAACGCAACTGAGCCAGTTGCGACTGCAATGTGCGATGCAGGAACGCAGAATCGCGTTGCGATCGCATTCACGAGATCCGTCGAAGCAAAGTCTGGATACAACTGCATTGATCCAGTTGCCGCAGCTGCTGCTTCGACAATCTCGGGCAGCGGCGGAAACGGATTCTCATTTGAAGACAACTTGAACGGGATAACTCCTGGCTGCACAGGCGCAGGCTGCCCCGCCTTATAGGAAGGGATCGACTCAAGGATCGAGCGCAAGCGGGGGCCAGTTGAAGAAGTCACCTGCGAACTATGGCAAATATCCACAGCTTCTCCTACTCGCGGATCCCATCCACAGTTGCAAAATCTCAGTTGCGGATTTATTGTTTACATCTGTAAACACTCGGCATGGAGATTTACGTCAATTGGTCAAAGTGCCAAGACCACATGTGGATGCGCCATCGAATCATGATGGATTGGGCAAAGGAGGCATGGGATGACCTCAATCGAGTGGTTATTGACCCGGACCCGGCAAGTCAATCGGGTGACTCGATTCGAGTTATCGGCCGCTCACCTACGAATGACTGCGTCTACACCGTGATCGCTGTCTATGTCGATGGTGAACTCGTGATTGCAACCGCGTGGAAATCAAATTCCACGCAAGTGCAGATTTATAACAACAACCTTCATTTGGACGGAAAGCAATGAAAAAGACTTACGACGCTGAGCACGAGCGCAACATAGATAAGGAAGTTGCCAGAATTCAAAAACTGTCCGAAAGCAAAGAATTTCGTGATGCTGTCGACTTCTCAAACGCTAAGCGGGCCACAAACACGTCGGTCATGTCGGTGCGCATGAACGATTTTGAGATCGAAGAGATCAATGCCAAAGCCAAAGAATCAGGCATGTCCACATCAGTGCTGTTGCGCTCCTGGATACTGCAAGGTTTACGGGCTGAAAAGGAAGACTCACTGATGGCCAATTTCGCGGAATTGGAATTGAGCGTGAATCGATTAAGACGCCGTCTCTTTGCTGAAAACAATGGAGGCGACATGGCCCAGCCGGCTACCCGCGCTAAAAAGAAAAATCCGCGAGCCAAGCCCTAACTCGGGTTCGGCACCCAAAAGCTCATCAAGGTGAGCCCAATAGCGAGCACCGCGAGCACGATTACATCAACACGCTTTGTGCGTACGACCAGCCAGCCCGCTTCGTTATCAGGCAACAGCCATCGTAAGAAAAAGGCTAGGGTCACGAATGCCGACAGCATGATCGAGCCCTTACGGAACGACCAGAAAGCAACCACCACGAGCGACAGCGCAACACCAATCAACACGATTGTGATTGGCCATTGGGCCATGGAAAAACCACGCTTGCGATGCGCCTTGAGGGAATGCACCGATGCCAATGGCTCTTCGCTGTGAGTGGACATTGAGTTCAGCCTAGGCGATGGCCTTTAAGGTGACGCTCATGACTTTGCTCTTTGAACCCCTCACCATCCGTGGCGTTGAATTCTCAAACCGTGCCTGGGTGGCCCCTATGTGCCAATACTCAGCGGACATCAACGGTGTGGTGGGTAACTGGCATCTAGTCACCCTTGGCTCCTATGCCAACGGCAAGGCCGGGCTGGTGATGGCAGAAGCCACTGGCGTGAACCCTGAGGGTCGAATCAGCATTGCTTGCCCAGGCATCTGGAGCCAGGAGCAGGTTGCAGCTTGGCGCACCATCACTGACTACATCCATAGTCAAGATTCCAAGGCTGGAATTCAGCTGGCCCATGCTGGTCGCAAAGCCTCAACGGATGCGCCTGCCAACGGCGCAAAGATTCTCGATCCAAGTGAAGGTGGATGGATCACCCTGAGTGCCACCGATAAGCCATTCACTGGCATGGGTATCCCTAAGGCCATGGATCAAGCCGACATGGATCGCACTATCGCCGACTTCGCCCAAGCTGCCAAGAATGCAGATCAGGCTGGCTTTGATGTGATCGAACTGCATTCAGCGCATGGCTACCTCATGCATCAGTTCTTGTCCCCTTTGAGCAACGATCGCACCGACGAATACGGTGGCTCGATCGAAAACCGCATGCGCTTTCCACTTGCAGTAGTCAAAGCAGTTCGCGAAGCATGGCCGCAAGACAAGCCTCTCTTTGTTCGCATCTCAACAACTGACTGGGTCGATGGCGGCTGGGATGTCGACGATTCAATTGTCTACATCAAGGAACTTGAAAAGCTTGGTGTTGATTTGATTGATGCATCGTCAGGCGGCGCAATCATTGACGCCAAGATTCCCAATGAAGTCAATTACCAAATTGATCTTGCCGAGCAAGTGAAGAAGCAAACCGGAATTCTCACTGCGGCTGTCGGTCGCATCACCCAAGCCCAACAAGCAGAGCAACTGCTTGAGGATCAAAAGGCTGACGTGTGCTTCTTAGGGCGTCAGATGTTGCGTGATCCGCATTGGCCATTGCGTGCAGCTCATGAGCTCGGTGCGAAGATTCGTTGGTCGAATCCGTTGCGTGCCGGTTCAGGCTGGACGAACTAGTTGGATTGTGCGACTATTTAAGCCTGCTGGGCCATTGCGGTGGTCCCGGAAGTGAGCCTCGGATTCCTGCCGGACGGCAGGGCCGGGGTTTCGCGCTTTCTAGGGCTCATACAGAGTATAAATTCGTAAGTTCTCCTCATGGATGAACTCTTTGAAGGCTTCACCTTCACTATTGAGATATTCAACAGTGATCCCACAGACGGCGTCGGCCACCCAGAGCAACGGCTCGTCCATTCCCAATACATGATGTATGCGCAGTCCAGTCCCCAGGTACTTTTTCGCCCTCAACGCATCTATGAGCGCCCTGTCGAATTTATCTTCTGTTGAACTTCTGGACTCGAATACCACCTCGTTGATAGAAATTTTCGCGAACTCATTGATGAGAAACTCCAGGCACCTTCGACGCTGCCGTTCAGTGCGTTCACCAACTGTTGCTGAGCGAATAACCACAAGATAACTCAATGGAACTTGGCTAATCGTCACTGCAATTTGTAACCGTCGCCGAGCATGCTCATTTCTCCAGTGAAGCTTGCGTTGCCCAGGTAGACGCAAACCCCACATTGCCTGCCGGGCAGAATCTATTGCTTCCTTAGAAACAACCGCAGCAGCTAACAAGTACCGCTCTGCGTTATATGACTCATCAACAAAAGCGATCACATCTTGATCGTTCCGGGAACATATCCACGAATCAATGCCAAGTATCGAGGTTGTGGATAACCTATTTACTTAGCCAATCGCTCCGCTGTATCAACCACGTTCATCAACAACATCGCACGTGTCATTGGACCAACGCCACCAGGCATTGGAGCCACAAATGACGCAACATTCATCACGTCTGGATGAACGTCACCAACAAGGCCTGCCTCAGTACGCGTGATACCAACGTCCAGCACTGCAGCACCTGGGCGAACCAGATCTGCGGTGATCAAGTGAGCAACACCTGCGGCAGCAACGATGATGTCCGCTTGCTTTAAGAATGAACCAACATCCTTTGTGCCCGTGTGACACAACGTGACCGTTGCGTTTTCAGTGCGACGAGTGAGCAACAATCCAAGTGGGCGGCCAACGGTGACGCCACGACCAACGACAACCACGTGTGCGCCATCAATGTTGACGTTGTAGGTACGAAGTAATTCAACAATGCCGCGAGGCGTGCAAGGAAGCGGAGCTTCTTCGCCCAGCACTAAACGACCAAGGTTCATCGGATGCAATCCATCAGCATCTTTATTTGGATCCATTAGCTCAAGCACGCGATTGGTATCGAGGTGCTTTGGCAATGGCAACTGCACGATGTAGCCGGTGACTGCAGGGTCAGCGTTTAAGCGACGGATTTCTGCGTCGAGTTCTTCTTGAGTGGTGGTTGCTGGCAGATCAACGCGAATAGAAGAGATGCCTACTTCTTCGCAGTCCTTGTGCTTGCCACCCACATACGCATGACTGCCGGGATCGTCACCCACGAGGACAGTGCCCAGGCCCGGGGTGATGCCGCGGGCGCGCAAGGCATCCACGCGAACGCGGAGTTCGCCCTTGATTCGAGCTGCGGTTGCTTTGCCATCGAGGATTTGTGCGGTCACGTGCTCATCCTCTCATCTTGGTGAGCGGTGATCGCAACTCCCGGTTACTCAGTGACGTAATCCCCGGAGAGTCCATGGGGCGTCTTTTCCCACCTGTGCGGATCGAACACGATTTGGTAGACCGCTCGGTACGACGCAATTGCGTGTAGCACCCAGTAAGCGGGGAGCATGAGAGAAAAGATTCCAAGGCGCCATCCGTAACGTTTACTACTTGCAATATAGGACGTACCGATCATCAAAGAATTCGAAATCACCATGTTGAATGTTCCTGCAATAATTAACCATTCAGGCAGATGTAATCCAATGAATTGCACTCCTACGTAGGTAATAACCGTGAACCCCAGCACCAGTGGATACAACAGAAAAGCAAGTGGCGTTCCCATGATTAAGCAGATCAGACTTAGTGACCCCCAGACTCCATGTGCGTCGAACGTTTCCTTGGGATGACGCGTATACACGGCAGAGGTCATGATGTAACCCTTGATCCAGCGCGTGCGCTGACGTATCCAAGGGTGTACTTGAGAGGCTGCTTCCTCCCAAGTTGTTGAAGAGTTGACTGAGACTCGGTCACCGTGAACTGATACGCGCATTCCAAGATCTGCATCTTCAGTGACGTTGTACGGGTCCCAAGCGCCGACCTTGCGTAGCACTTCAGTATTGAAATGATTAGACGTTCCCCCCAACGGGATTGGTAAGTTCGATTGATCTAGACCAGGCAGCATTGCGTCGAACCAATAGCTGTATTCGATCGCAAACATCCTCGTCAGGATGTTGTAATCCGAATTGAAGTAGTTCAGGGCGGATTGCACGCAAACTAATTGCTTTTGATTCGGGTTGATGTAAGTCCGCTCGAAGTCATCTTGCCGAAAGGCCGCAACTGAATCACGTAACTGACCAGATTCTGGTTTATCTTCCGCGTCGTAAATTACAACAAACTGTCCTCGCGCAAAACTCAAGCCGTAATTGCATGCTCGAGGTTTGGTCTGAGGTCCACCTGGAGGAACAACAATCAATCGAACCGTCTCTGGTGGATTCAAACGTTTGGCTGCCTCAATTGTTTCAAGATCATCAGCTTCCATGAGCAACAGAATTTCTAGTTTCGACGCTGGGTAGTCTAAAGAACCAAGATTTGCAAGGAGCTTGTTAATGACGTTGGCTTCGTGAAACACAGGCAGCAAAATTGTGTAGATCGGCAGTTCTTCGTCAGGTATGCGCGCAGGCGTTAGCGGTAACCCTTGTGCTTTACGGGCAAGTAGGAGTTCATATTCCCAGCGAAGATTGGTTCCACGATTAAATCGAGCACGCATCCCAGCTAACACTTTAAAACCAACATTGATCAAAAAAGTCAGGTTGGCGACGGTCAACAAAATAGTGAGTGCCCAACTCGGATACGCGATAAGCGCGATGAGCGAAACTGCGGCCAGCCCGATCGGGATTTTTTTCTGCCAGCCCACTAATCCATATTTTGCAGATTCATGCGCTCGTTCGTGAGCGTGACCTTCCGCCGCCGAAAACACCAAAGCAGCTCGGCAGGCCGTAGCGACGGCTTGATCGACATCCCAATCCGTCGTTGTAAGTACATCAATAAATTCAACCTGCAGAAGAGCTTTGGCCGCAGAAATCACGCTGTCTGTCGGTGGAACAGAAGTTGCGATTACTCCTCGACCACCTACAACTCGATACGGCAGCCACCCTTGGTTCACCAGTCTTTCTGGATCTAGATGTTCAAGTAGTTCTTGATCAGGTGGGTCAAGGACCAAATCAACGAATGGCGCATTCCACTGCTGCGCCATTGCTGCATACAGCTGGCGACGGCTAATTGTTCCCTGAAGAATCAGGATTCTCCCGAGTTGACCACCAAATTTCGCCTGAGTAATCAGGGCATTTTCGAGATCTAGTTCATTAACGAGTTTTTCGCGAAGCAGAATCTGACCAACGGTTTCGTAACCGTCTGGGCGGGAACTCATGAGGAAATTCGGCGGTAGATGCGGTAATTGCCCTGGTTAAAGACGAGCGCGTACTGAGATAAAAACTCAGGGTTATTTGCCAGCGCCGAAAACACAGAATCCGAACTACCTGATTGGCGATTACTATCCGCCGGAGCAATGAATTCAACCCAGCGAGCGTGGCTTGCTGGATGTTTGAGTGCGTCCTTAAAAAGTGAACCGGTGGACACGTTGAAGTATTCACTGAGTGGAATACCAATTTGCGGGAGCAATGAATTGCCGCCTGCATTTTCATCCATGAGAATGCGGCCACCGTCATAGTGATCTCTCAGGTATTGGACCATGGCGATCGATCTGGTTTCTTCTTTCAGGGTGATGCTCACACTGGCCTCTGCGATGACTCCAGAATGATTAAAGTCCATAACCCACCAAGCAGCCTGCAAAAGAATCAATAGCGAAACCAGTGCGATTACATACTTGCGAACAGCGCCAAAACGAACAGTGAGTTGAATGAGCATGGCCCCAAGAACTGCGAAGAAGGGCAGCGATGAAATTGCATACCGATAATTCCAAAGCCCTTCTGGCAATGAATGTGTGTTACTCATTGCAGTCTGGCCGGCGTACATGGCAACGATAATGAATGCAGATGGCACGGCAAGAAGCCAGATCATCAGTGCGTCATTGCGTAGGCCGCGTGTCCACGCAAGCGCTGGAATACCGATGATACCTATAAGGATCGGAACGACTCCAACTGTTCCCATTACTGCCCAGAAGTAAGTCCAGACAGTCATACCCAGACTGCCCTGATAGGCAATCACCCCGTACTGAACGAGTGCGGCTTGAAGCGCGCTCGCCGAATACTGCCCGGTTGCAAATTCAAGTGGATTTCCGTAGACGGCGAAGTTATAAATCAACCACCAGAATGCAGCCATTGCTGGCCAAAGCGCATACGCACCGGCAATCTTGAGCGCATGCGATCGCGAAGGCTTTCGTCGCCATCCAAGAACCGCAGCTACTGCAGTACCCGCGATCACGAGTGCCCAACCCTCATATCTCGACATCAACGCAGCAGCTGCAGGAAGCCCGGAGAACACCATCATCTCTCCGGCGCTGAGTTCACGCGAACTCATTGCCCAACGAGTCATACCTGCGACGCTAGCCACAAGCCACATCATCAACACCGGTTCAGCCATTGCAGTGGTGCACAAATAAATGATTGTCGAATTCAGCAGGAGCAGCGCTACCGCAGTGACGCGCCCTGCGCGCTTTATTCCTACTCGGGCGCAAATGCGATAAAGAGCAGCGCTAGTGCCTGCGAGCGCAACAGCACCCAGAATCGCTCCAGCCCAGCCGGTATGCCAGATAAAGGTTGACTGAACCAGTGGCAATAACAACAGGTGCGGGATCGGTAGCCAGACAGTGCCCAATTGTGGAAATCCTGGAGCAAGCGAGTCAGTAACTCGTCGAGCTATGGTGAGGTGAGCTTGCGCATCACCTAAAGCCAAATTCCAGCCAGAGCGAATCGAGTAACTCGCCGCTGCCATAACGAGGATGAATGCGACAACGGCAACGGTTGCGGTACCTGACACGCGACGGTCATTGGGTTCTGCATCAAGTTCCGACCACTTACGAAGCGTAAAAATTTTCAGCGAAGTCAAAATCCCAGCAAGCAAATGCTTTTTCCGGAGCTGATCAATCGTTGGAGCAGAGGTCACGATTCCTCCGACGTGTCCTGATCCTGAATGTCAGCACTTTCCTGGGTAGCCATCTCCGCATCGATATACGTGCGTATCTTTTTGGTGCGGATGCTCCTTCGCCAGGCACCTGCGAGTCCCAAAACTATTACGACACCAAGGCCCAACAAGAACCAAAGTGCGTAAGAATTGAATTCCTTTTTCACTTCTTCCTGCGGCAGGATTTCTTGGGTAGTCAACTGAATCGGCTTGGCGATCCCCGGTAAATCCACTAAAACGCTTCCATACAGCTCTGACCACCCGTATTGAGCAGTCGCTGGGTACTCGGCCAAATGAGCAGCTAAGAGTTGTTGCTGACTTTCAAAACCTGTTCCCCAACTACCCAGCATCAAGACATTGCAGGAGCTTCGCGCAAAGCCTTCCAAAATACCTACTGCCTCTGCCGAGCCAACACCATCGGCTAACTCGGTGCCCTTAACACTGGAAAAGTCAGATAAACGAACAGGCGATTCAAGTCGGGTTGCGTCCTGAGCCGTTGCACCAATAAACAGCCCTGTCATGCATGAATCTATGAATGTGTCAGGTTGGACAACAGATACCGAGAGCAACGCTGGATTTACTTTCTGCAACGAGGAAACGAGATCTCCTGCACTTGTCGTTGATGTATCAGAAGTCAGACCGGTTCCGAATGCAACTGGCAGCGCGTTGGCAAGCACCTGGGGGAATCGAGGAAATCCGGAATTCAAAGATTCGCCACGGACTCCAACGATCGTGGTGGCTGCAGTGTCCACATAAAAACCAACCGGCAATAAGCCAACCGGGCCAGAGCACTTAGTTTCACGAGGGATAGCGGTGAATGAGAGCTTCAGATCATTCGTCCCACGCATACGAGTTGCTGGTACGTCGATTGTTTCCATCTCATTGACGGAAGTCGAGGTGAGCGTTTTCGATGAAATTAAGTAGTCATTCCAGAACACATTCATAGATGCACCCAAATAGGCCGGAATCGACGTGTGAGTGCCTGAAAGGTGGATGGTTGCACGTTCGATTGGCCCACCAAAGGACGCCTGCGGTATCGAGAAACTTCGAGTCGATGTACCAAATCCAGTCAGCGCAAGGTTTTCTTCTGCACCGAAGTTATTCAAACTCTGTGTCAACATGTTCGCTGACGATGCGGCGGATGAACTCGGCGCGATGAGTTTTCCCTCAACCAATGTATTGAGGCGCCTGCCGAGTGTCGTGACCTCACCTAGTAGCGCATCATCTGGTCCGGCAATAGTCAGCATCGGGATGCGATTTGAATCCAAAGAAATGGAAGTGGTGACCGATTCACCGGTGGGAACTATCTCAATGCGCCGACTTCGAACTGAGTCCATGTGCGAAAGCTTGCTTTCGCTCTGCTTGGTCAAAAGAATCACTCTCGCCGATTTTGGGAGCACATGCGAGACCACAGCGACTGCATTCAAACCCGCGGCCATTGAATTGTCTGAGGGGTTATTGGGAATGACGACATGTACGGTCTCAACAGACGCGTTCAGAAAATCCAACCCTGAGGTCGGAATCGTTGGTTTGCCTTGTGTTTCAAGAACGATGTTTTGGACAGTTATTGAGCCCATAACTTCAGTCCCACAAAAGCCTTCATTTTTCTGTTCAACAGCCTTGAACGAAACTTCGACGAAGCCATCGATTACCGAGGCTCCGGCCATAGGCATGTAAAACGGGGTGCGACCTTCATTTACTTTCGCTGTGGTGATGACAGGACGAGCAAACGAGGACTCTGTGGGGCGAGCCGAAACAATCGTCTGCGCTGGGATCGTTGAGACCAATCTGGCCGATAATTTTGTTGGAGTTAAACCGGCCGGGACCGCAAGACGCAAGATTGTTGGCTGACTACCCAAGGAAAATGAAATGGTTTGCCCAAAGGGAAGTGAAATGACTCCAGAGGTAACCGAAGCTGGATCTTGTGGGTGTGCTTGAGAGATACGACCCGTTAGCGCCTGTGCGGCTGAGCAACCAAGCGCCCACATAAGAACGGCAGAAGTAAGCGTGATTGCGGCTCTCAAAGCAAGGCCTGGCCTGGAACTATGCAATCTGTAAAGCACTCTCATCTCCCCGAAGCCGTGTCCAAGAATCCTCATGAACTAGACATGCACTGTCAACGAATAGTTCGAAGCGTGTTGCGGATACGCCACGAGCCAAAATTATACGTTACGAATGAGTTAACAATTACCACCCATAAGGTGCATTTCAGTACCTCCTAGCCCGCAAATACGGGACAACGCTTACATGGCCACGCAATAGCCGATGGCCACAAACGCCACTCTTTAACTATTGGCGCGATTGTCGATTGAGCGCAGTCACTCCAACAGCCACAAACGCCAGCAGAACACCAAGAACTAGCGAGAGCGTCACTGAGGAACCAGGAGTTGGCGCAACGATGTCCAAGGTCATCGATCCAATGAGCTGCCCCGAGATACTGAGGAGTGCGAACATCAGCACGCCGACGATCGGCACTGACCAAGCCGCAATGCTGATGAACACAATGCCGATTAATCCGCCCAGATAAGCCCACCACGGCGCGACAAAAATCCCGCTGAGATCTTTACCCAAAAATCCAACAGAAACACCAAGAGCTAATCCCAACACGATGCAGCCGAACATGAAGTTGAGGAACGCTGCAGAAAGCGGTTGACCCGAAACCATCGACACCCGGCCATTGATCGCGCCTTGAACTGCAATCAACAGGCCAGCGATGAACGCAAACACCACCGGAAGAATTGGAATCGATCCATCGGTGAAGCGCTGCTCAACTGCAAGCGTCACAGCAACGACCGCCAAGATCGCGCCAACAACTCGCTGCCAGGTAATTGCTTGCTTACCAGCGGGCCCAAGGCCGATACGGTCAACAATCAACGAGTTCGTGCTCTGCCCAGCAACGATCGCGATAGTGAACACTGCAACACCAATCAATGGCACTGCTGATGCTTGAACTGCGACGAAGAACCCGCCAAGAGTTCCTCCAAGAATTTGCCACCACTTGATTTGCCCGTTGCGAATGGCTCGAGGTACCGCACCTAATCCATTGCGCACTTTGCGTGATAGCAGCGCAATGAGAATCAGCACGACGAAACCGGAACCAAAGCTATAAACCGCGGCTTCAATACCGTTGTGCATGCGCAGCGATAACTCACCATTCATGCGCGACTGAACAGCCGTAAGGGCACCGACAACCACACAAGCCACCATTGGAATGGCGACTGGGACCTTGCTGCCGGATACGTTCACAACGTCACAAAATCAAACGGAATCAGTGATTAATGGAAGAAGTGGCGCGTGCCGGTCATATACATCGTGATGCCTGCCGCCTTCGCCGCTTCAATCACTTCTTCATCGCGAACGGAACCGCCCGGCTGAACAACAGCCTTAACTCCCCCATCGATGAGCACCTGCAGGCCGTCAGCAAACGGGAAGAAAGCGTCTGATGCAGCTACCGATCCAGTTGCACGATCTCCAGCACGTGAAACTGCAAGACGAGCCGAGTCAACGCGGTTGACCTGACCCATGCCCACGCCCACTGCAGCACCTGAATCAGCGAGCAAAATCGCATTCGACTTCACCGAACGGCACGCACGCCATGCGAATTCAAGATCGCGAAGCATGTTGCGATCAGCAGCGGAACCAGAAACAAGAGTCCAGTTCGCAGGGTTGTCGCCTTCTGCGGCAACATCGTCAACCTGCTGAATCAAAATGCCACCAGTGATGGTGCGGGCTTCTTGATTACGACCAACATGTGGGCCTTCACAAATGAGCACACGCAGGTTCTTCTTCGATGCAAACAATTCAAGGGCTGCTTCATCAAATGCTGGAGCAACCACGACTTCGGTGAACACATCAATCATGGCTTCTGCCATTTCTAATGAAACCAAACGGTTGGCAGCTACGACACCACCGAAAGCTGAAACAGGATCCGTTGCAAATGCGCGGCGGTACGCCTCAGCGATATCTAAACCAACAGCGATACCGCAAGGGTTGGCGTGCTTGATGATCGCCACGGCTGGTTCAAGGTGGTCGAAGGCTGCGCGACGTGCGGCATCAGCGTCGACATAGTTGTTGTAGCTCATCTCCTTGCCCTGCAACTGTGTTGCGTTTGCTAGGCCTGGCTGATTGCGATCTGAGCGATAGGCAGCAGCCGCCTGATGTGGGTTTTCGCCGTAGCGCAACACATCGTGACGCGTCCATGATGCGCCCAACCACACTGGGAATCCTGATGGATCTGGAGTCACGACCGAACCGAGCCAGGAAGCCACCGCGATGTCGTATGACGCAGTGTGAGCAAATGCTGCGCGGGCAAGCTCTGCGCGTGCAGCCAAATCGAATCCACCTGCAGTAAGTGCAGCAAGCACGTCTGCATAACGCGATGGCGAGGTCACGATAGCTACGTTGGCGTAGTTCTTAGCTGATGCACGAACCATGGTTGGTCCGCCGATATCAATTTGCTCAACGCATTCATCAACTGATGCACCTGATGCAACGGTCTCGTTAAATGGGTAGAGATTCACGATCACAAGCTCAAAAGGAGCAATGCCCATATCTGCGAGCTGATCAACATGTGACTGCTTGCGAAGGTCGGCAAGGATGCCGCCGTGAATATGTGGGTGCAGGGTCTTCACTCGACCGTCGAGGCACTCTGGGAATCCTGTGACGTCACCGACTGGTGTAACGGGAACACCAAAACCGCTAATGGTGGAGGCAGTTGAACCTGTTGAAACAATTTCAACGCCAGCTGCGTGCAGACCACGTGCCAACTCTTCTAGGCCGGTCTTGTCGTAGACAGACACAAGGGCTCGACGGATTGGCGTGGTGGTCATCAAACTGCTCCTCTAATTACTGCGGACAACAACTCAAATACGAACAACAGCACTACTGAAAGTTCCCAGTAGCTACGAATTTTTCAAGAGCGCTCACTAAAAGACCGCGTTCTTCTATTTTGATGCGTTCATGCAAGCAAGCCTCGTCGTCATCGGCGAGCACAGGAACCACACGCTGGCTAATGATCTCACCTGTATCCACGCCCTCATCCACGTAGTGGAGGGTCGTTCCCGTCTCAGTAACTCCTGCAGCAAGAGCGTCACGAACCCCATGCGCTCCTGGAAACAAGGGCAACAAAGCGGGATGGGTATTAATGATTCGGCCGCGGTAGGCCGAAATCACAGACGGACCAAGGATTCGCATGAATCCGGCCGAGACGATCAGGTCGGGCGAAAACGCAGAAAGTGCCGAAAGGAGCCCTTCGTTCCAGGCTGCTCGATCAGGAAACGAGGCAGGCGACACCACAAAGGTGGCGACCCCAGCCGAAGCAGCACGTGTTAAAGCCGTGCAATCAGGAACATCTGAGCCCACGGCTACGAGTGAAGAAAGAACGGAGGAATCAAGGACCGATTGCAAGAGCGTGCCTGAGCCTGAGGCTAGAACCACGATGCGCTTGCTCACTCGGGTAAGTCTATTGGCGGCCCAGCCCCAGAGATCAGTGACCATTTTGAGACCCAAGGGAGCCAAACAGCCGAAGTCACCAACGCGGAGAAAAGATGACTGCCGCGCCAAGCTACTGATCAGTGAACTGACGGTACAAGTGCGCTGTGACGAGGGAAAGCATCGGCAAGGTAACGAGTGTGGCCAATCCGAGGGTGACGCTGCCAAGAATTAATACCGCCAGCGTGATCGCTGCGAGCCAGATGCCGATCTGGAAATTCTTCCTCATCACAACAGCACTGGCTTTGAACGCCGCTAACGGCCCTACTCCGCGATCAAGAATGAAATACGGGCCAAGCTGAAAGAACAGCGTGACGATCACGATTGGGAAGAAACACGCCAATAGCCCGATGTTTTGTAGGACTGTGTAAAGAAAACTAAAGAGCAAAAACTTCCAGAGGTTGTTGCCGTTCAACATGTCAGCAAAACTTGGAGCTTGCCCACGGGTGCTGCCTAGCGCTGCGCGCATCACTCCCGCAGACGCAAGGAGTGCAATCAAACTGAAGACGATCGCAACAACTGCAGCCAATCCGGCACTAGTAATGCTGGTTTCGCATGAATTGACTTGACCTGGCGACGTTGCATCTATGCAGTTTTCCAAAGCCGTCACGATCGGCTTTGTGGCAACTTGTTGCGCGAACAACACAATGGCGACCACAGCCGAGAGCGCAATATAAGCAGCAAGCTGGCTTCGATACGTTGCCCAAGCCCAAACAAATGCTGCTTTAAATCCCACGGTCTTGTTCCTCATCTGCCTGAGTTGCCGACAATTCAATCACTTCGGTTTCTAGATTCTTGTTGGCTATCGGTGCAGCTTCAACAATGTCGGGTGAGCCAATTTCATTCTTGTCTTCGACTGACACATTTGGAATATCGACGATGTCTTCAACATCTTCGAATTCAATCTCGCGAACAGCAACCGCGTTTACCAATACGTTCGACGAATCGACAGTTGCCGAACTTTCATCACCAGAATCAATGCGCAGCGCAAGAGCAGTAGGCACTGCACCAATTGCGATGAGGGCGAAGGCAAGCAGCCCGACGAGAACTGGATCAGGACCTATTTGGGCAAGACGAACATCACCGAGTGATCCGCAGGTAAGCCAGGAAAGCAACCCAAGCCCAACTCCAATCAAGGCTGCGACAGCTACAGCAAGCCCTAGACGGACTAACGCTGGTTGCTTGGTGCTGCGAGCCACCATGACGCCAACACCCACACCGATAACCACCGCGATGACGGGAAGACCCCAAGCGATTGGCCCGACTTGCTCAGGCAAGGCGGCAAGGAGCGGGAACGCCGGGAGCTGCGTTGAAGGTGGTGCCGGGACAAACGGCGACATCCCAATACCTGGGCCGATGAGAAATCCAGCACCAAGCATGTACGAAGTGGCCCAGATGATCAGGACTGGAAAATAACCAATGCACGCCAAAGCAATGAGCAGCCCGCCGAAGAAATTCGGCGTCAGGAATTCAAAGATCCCTCGCATCTGCGAGAAATGCCAGATGAGTGAAATGAGCGCGAGAACAGCACCGGCGCCAAGAAGCGCCAGCAGGCCAGCGCCGGCTGCACGCAAAATTCCCCAGAGCGTGGACGGAACCAGCGAAAGTAGGAGACGACCTGACTTTGTAGCTCTCAGTAAAGAAATCTTGAGAACTACCAACGCAATTACAAATCCGGTGAGCCCAGCGCGCCAAGGGGTGGTGAACGTGATTGCCGTAGAGGACCCATTGGAAACGGCCATAGCAAACAAGCCATAGAAGATCGCAGCAACAAGACCAAGTATGCCGACTTCAATAAGCCCGCTGGTTTTCAAGCGACGACTCAGGAATACGCCACCGCGGTAGATGAAGAAGATCGGAACTATCGCAAGACCCCATGGAAGCACTGCATAGGTTGCACCACCGCTTTGCACTGGCACGGCCTGAACCGCAAGCCACGCAGTGCCCATGAGTCGGAAGAGTTGATCAATTCCGTTGGTTCCATGCTCGGTGGTCAACCACGCGAGCCATACCGGAATCCCGATGACGATGTAACTCAAAAGCCCAGCGACGAGCCCCACGAGCGGGGCAAGAAGCCAATGAAGATGGAGTCGAGCCCCGAGCGCATGTAGATCTTTGATCACGGGGGCGGACACGGCCCTAGCCTTTCAGATCAAAGGCGAAAGCAGTTATGCCGGCACGAGCGTTCCGGCAAAAATCTGCCAAGCAAGAGCAGATTTTGCAACCAAGCTCAACACGATGTACGCCTTCTCGCCCTTGAGATAGTTCGACCACTTACCCACCGGCTTGTATTGCAGGAACTGAACGATTGCGAAGACGTTGAACAGCAGGAACAACGAAATGATGATGCCAATAACGAACCCAGGAATTTCATTTGCGCTCGTTGAGCCCGGTGCAATTGTGTAAAAAGCGATAACGATCCATGGCACTGATCCAGCGATGCAACCAAAGATGAACGGCATCCATCCACCACTGCCAGGAGTTTCATATTTTTCCTGCAGCCAGCCGAACAAAATCATTGATGCGTTCACACCAAAGATTGCAATCAACGCTGCAGCATCAGTGATTCCAACAATTTGAGCAATCAACACAATCATGATGGAAGAACTCAGTGAGTACTCAACCCAGCGGAAGTAGTTGCGCTTTTCAACAAGGCCAGCCGCGTAGCGCTTGATGAACATTGGCGAAATAACCAAGAAGTGGAACAGCGCAGATAAGCCGAAGAAGAGCGCGACTCCCCATGCGATACGTGAATCAAGCACGGTGACTGGGGCGAGCAGTGGAGTTCCCGGCGGACCATCCATATATGAGGCTGTGACAGGCAACGTGAAGTCTGTTGCGAGCACAAGGATGAGGACCATTTGAACCAGGTGGAACACCCCTGCAATTAAGTTCAAGCGCACGATCTTGGACATCTGATTTTTTACTGCCAAGGCATCTTCCATGGAAATGGTCATGCGCATAGTGTTGCACTTATCAAGCCCAGAAATAAGAAATGGCCTCGGTTTCCCGAGGCCATTTCTTGCTGACTAGTCCGCGACTAGCCCTTGGTCATGATTTCGCGCATGAGCAGAGCGGTAGCCGAAGGAGTCTTACCAACCTTCACACCGACTGCTTCAAGTGCTTCTTGCTTGGCTGCTGCGGTACCAGCTGAGCCCGACACGATGGCACCTGCGTGGCCCATGGTCTTGCCTTCTGGAGCAGTGAAGCCTGCAACATAGCCAACAACTGGCTTGGTGATGTGCTTGCCGATGTAAGCAGCAGCGCGCTCTTCAGCATCGCCACCGATTTCACCGATCATCACGATTGCATCGGTGTCAGGGTCATCCTGGAATGCCTGAAGCGCATCGATATGCGTGGTGCCAATGATTGGGTCGCCACCGATACCAACACAGGTTGAGAAACCGATGTCACGCAATTCGTACATCATCTGGTAGGTCAGGGTGCCTGACTTTGAGACGAGACCAATGCGGCCTGACTTGGCGATATCTGCCGGAATGATGCCTGCGTTGGACACACCTGGAGTGATGATGCCTGGGCAGTTAGGTCCGATGATGCGCGTGGTGCCTGCGTTTTGTGCGTACTGGAAGAACGCTGCAGTGTCATGCACTGGCACGCCTTCAGTGATCACAACAACGAGTGGCATCTTTGCGTCCACTGCTTCAACAACTGCACCCTTGCAGAACTTAGGTGGCACGAACACAACACTGACGTTTGCGCCAGTTGCTGCCATCGCATCTTGAACGTTGTTGAAAATAGGAATGCCGTCAAGATCTTGACCGGCCTTACCTGGGGTGACGCCAGCGACAACCTTTGCGCCTGATGCAACCATGCGACGTGTGTGCTTGGTTCCTTCAGATCCGGTCATACCCTGAACGAGAATCTTGCTGTCTGCGTTTAACCAAATAGCCATGTTCGTGCCTCTACTTTCCGGCCTTGCGAGCAGCTGCAAGTTCAGCAGCGCGACGCGCGGCATCGTCCATGGTTTCAACCATTTCGATGAGTGGGTGGTTCGCATTGGTAAGGATGGCGCGGCCTTCAATAGCGTTGTTGCCATCAATACGAGCGACGATTGGCTTGGTCAGTGTTGCGCCCTTTGCCTGCAACATGTCCAATGCCTGAAGGATGCCGTTGGCAACTGCATCACAAGAAGTGATGCCGCCGAAGACGTTCACAAAAACAGACTCAACTTCTGGGTCATTAAGAATGATGTCCAGACCGTTAGCCATCACTTCAGCGCTTGCGCCGCCGCCGATATCGAGGAAGTTCGCTGGGCGAACGCCACCGAATTCTTCGCCTGCGTAGGCAACAACGTCGAGCGTGCTCATGACAAGACCAGCACCGTTACCGATGATGCCAACCTCGCCCTGAAGCTTCACATAGTTGAGATCGAATTCCTTGGCACGAAGTTCAATTGGATCGGTGCCTTCGCGGTCGATCATTGCTTCGTGTGATGGCTGGCGGTACGCAGCGCTGTCGTCAAGTGTGACCTTGCCGTCGAGCGCGAGAACCTGGCCTGCTGGGCTCAACACGAGTGGGTTGACTTCAACGAGGGTTGCGTCTTCCTTAACGAAGGTATCCCAAAGCTTGACGAGGATGGCAACAACCTGGTCGATGATCTTTGGATCAAACTTTGCGGCTTCTGCGATCTCGCGTGCCTTCTTCTCATCGACACCTTCAAGAGCGTCAACGCGAATCATGGCGAGGGCATCTGGGTTGTTCGCAGCAACTTCTTCAATCTCCACGCCGCCTTCAACACTGGCCATTGCCAGGAATGCGCGGTTGGTGCGATCGAGAAGGAAGGAGACGTAGTACTCCTCAGCGATATCGCTGGCCTGAGCAACGAGCACGCGGTGCACGGTGTGGCCCTTGATGTCCATGCCCAGGATGGCGGTTGCCTTTTCCTTAGCGTCTTCTGGGTTCTCAGCAAGCTTGACGCCGCCAGCCTTGCCACGACCGCCGGTCTTCACCTGGGCCTTAACAACAACTTGGGTGCCGATCTTGCGAGCGATCTCTTGAGCCTCGTCCGGAGTGCTGGCAACTGCGCCAGGCGTCGTTGGAACGTTATGGGTCTCAAAGAGCTGCTTTGCTTGGTACTCGTACAGGTCCACGCAGGACTCCTTTTTGCGATGCGGGTAACGCGATGGCAGAACGTGATCTCGGCAAAGTTCATACCGAGCGAGCCCCGAGCCTACCCATCTGGCGTGGGGCTTGGCGCCGCGTGGCCTGTGATCTTGGCCCCATCCGTACGTATGAACTGGCCCTGATGTCCCCTCATGCGACGAGCAAACGTTTACTTCAACCCACGAAGTTATGCACAGGCAAGTGTTTCGGCCTGGCACCTCCAAGAAGATCTTCCTAGGGTCGCGCAATGCGCCTGCTCTATTGCGACGATTCTGGGAACCCCAACCTGACTCTGTACGCATTTGTGGAGGTTGAGGCCAAACACTGGAGCGGCGCCCTAAATTCGTGGCTTTCCGCACGAAAGGTCCTCAGGGATGAATATTCAATTCCAGTCCGCAGAGAACTCCACGCGGTCGATTTCCTTTCCGGCCGAGGCAATCCCTCGACTGACCCGCTGTGGAATCGCAATCGTTCACACAGGCTCCAAGTAGGAGAATTCCTGCTTCAGACGCTCACCATGATGCCGATCGAGTTCTCTTGCTTTTACTCCACGGGGAATCGCCGCGCTTGGACATACGCTTCGGCAATCGCTTCGATAAATCACCGACTTCATCGGGCCAACGAACAAGCCATCATCATGATCGACGGCGACGGCACAGAGCCTGCCTACCTTGATGCCCATCGCGCCCTCGATTCCTACGACCGACACATCGTTGAGGACCCGTGGCCCCAAGGCTCACATGCCAGTCAATGGATCATGATTGCGGACCTTGTCGCGTACTTAAGTTTTCACGCCTTAACCAATACGAATCAGCATTTGCGATCTTTGTATGGCAAATATCTACTGCCGAAAGATGTCTATGCAGGGCCACATCGCGTGAATTGAATTCTCACCTGCACCCGTTTTATAATCGAGGCTGCGGAGCTGGCCCACGCACGTGGATCACCGGCTCCGCTTTTTATGCCTTACGCTCGATCCATGACTGATGACGCCGTCGTAGCCGAGGGACTCGTCAAAGAGTTCGGTTCGGTCAAGGCCCTCAATGGGATCGATCTCACGGTGAAGCGAGGCCAAGTTGTTGGCCTCCTTGGGCCAAATGGCGCCGGTAAAACCACCGCCGTTCGCATCCTTTCCACCTTGCTCACTCCAACAGCTGGCCGGGCCATGGTCGCCGGATTCGACGTGGTGAAAAACCCTGAAGAGGTGCGCCGCTCGATTGGTCTCACCGGGCAGTACGCAGCTGTGAACGAGTACCTCACTGGTCGCGAAAACTTGATCATGTTCGGTGCGCTCTATCACTTGCCTTCTGCGTATGTGAAAAAGCGCGCAACGGAACTCTTGGAATGGTTCGACCTAACCGACGCGGCTAACCGACCAGCAAAAACCTATTCAGGTGGCATGCGCCGTCGCCTTGATCTGGCATCGAGCTTGATTGCGCAACCATCAATTCTGTTTCTTGACGAACCAACGACAGGCCTTGATCCACGTTCACGCCTTGGCATGTGGGATGTCATCAATGGTCTTGTTGCAGATGGCACCACGGTGTTACTCACTACTCAATATCTCGAAGAAGCCGACCAACTTGCTGACGAGATTGTCGTGATCGATCACGGTCAGGTCATTGCCCAAGGAACAGCGGAATCACTCAAGGATCAAATCGGTGGTGATCGCATTGAGATTTCCATTGTTGATCCTGCTCGCGTCTCCGATGCTGTCGCAGCGATTCGCTCAGTAAGTAGCGGTGAGCCACTTGTTGAAGAACTCAAAATCTCAGCGCCTGTGTCAGGCGGATCCACGGTGTTAGTCAATGCGATTCGCGCGCTCGACGTGCAAGGAGTTGAAGTGGGCGACATCTTGTTACGCCGACCAACCCTTGACGATGTCTTCTTGTCGGTCACTGGCCATGGTGCCGAAGAGCCCACTCCCTCAACTGATGAACCTAAGCGCGGAAGGGGTCGTAAATGACCACCTCAATTCCTACACGTAAGCGCCCACTGCTTGGTTGGAATATTTCCGATGGCGCTGTTGTCTCGCGCTTTAGTTTGGTACAGACCCTGCGCGTACCAGAACTCATGTTCTTCTCACTCGTGCAGCCTGTGATGTTTGTGCTGCTCTTCGCTTACGTATTCGGTGGAGCAATCCCGATTGCTGGCGCAGGTGCAACACCTGATGACGCCGCAGATATTTATCGCAACTACTTAATGCCAGGCATCTTTGGTCAAACCGTTGCCTTTGCCGCAGCAGCCACCACTGTAGGCATGGCTGAATCAATGTCCACCGGCTTGATCGATCGCTTCCGCTCACTGCCGATGGCATCGGGCGCAGTGCTCATCGGCCGCACCTTTGCTGATGCTGCTCGCCAAATTCTCGTGCTGCTTGTGCTCTCGATCACGGGGCTACTCGTTGGATGGCGAATCACCGGTGGATTCTGGAATGCAGTTGGCGCTTACGCCCTACTGCTGCTTTTCGCCTACGCAGTGTCATGGGTTGGCGCCTACATCGGCTTATCCATGCGTTCGGTTGAAACAGCCAGCACCGCTGGCTTGATTTGGTTGTTTCCGCTGACTTTCTTATCGAATGCATTCGTGCCGATCAGCTCAATGCCTACTTGGCTACAAACGATTGCTGCCTACAACCCAATTTCAACTTTGGTGTTGGCCACGCGTGAACTCTTTGGCAACCCCACAGGCATTCAGCCAGATTACTGGCCGATGAATAATCCCGTGCTCTACACAATCGGATCATGCTTGTTGGTCGTCGCTATCTTTGCGACGATTTCAATTCGCAAGTACAAGAGGACAACAGCAAAGTAGTCGGATAATCGTCAGAAACCACAACCTACTGAGCCTGGCTGAATGCGGGTTCCATCGTTTCGATTTCCCTGCTACCCAAACCAATCCGAGCAGCGACATTTCGCCATTGACTAGCTGCTTCTTTTACTTCAGACAGCACGGTTAATGCGGCATCTTCATTGAGTCGGAAATATGGTGCCACCTTGATTGCGGCGTCAATCGTCGCCGGTCCATCCGAACCATCAACGCTGGTACTTAAGAATTTGAGACCAGTCGCTGGATTAGGGTTCAAATCAAATGCAGGCGATAGCCTCCAAGTATCGCCACGCACATGGAGAAAGCCGTGGTTTCTCAAGTGATCATCAGTGTTGGAAATAAAAATTGAAAATACGATGCGGCGCCAGAGTTCCTCAAGTTCGGCGTTGACCTGCACAGAATGAGTTTCAATCACCTCAGCGATTTCAAGGTAACTCCGTTGCTGACCATCACTTGCTTCAAGCAATGACATCGCACTTAAGTACCCCACACGATCACCGTTTGAGCCACGGTCAAAGCGATCTATCACCAATACAGATCGCCCATCAATTTGAATCAGTGTGGTGTCGGAAACGTTAATTCCCGCGTTGCGAGCTAATTCGTACGCAACTTTTTCCCAGGCCATCACATTCCAGGTGTCACTCGCAGCGCTTGGAAATTTTGCGATGGCGATGTGCCCCCTATTTGTTTTCACGTGAGCCTTGGGTCGAGCTCCTCCAAGCGAACTGCCTACATGCACTAAACGCTCAACCTCAATGAGGGATGCATCATCGCGTTCAACGAGCGTTGCAAGCGCTAAAAGATCTGGTAACTCGATGAGATCAGGAACCCCGATTGCGTCTTGCGCTAAAAATGGACCGTCGACTATTTTTAGGCGAAGCGCACCAGCACGCAGATCATCGCGAACGCCGAGAAGATATTCCTGCTCACCGACACTTCTCCCAGCCGAATGTTCTTGCGCCGCTCGCATTCGCTCACGGCGATTTATTAATGTGCGACCCCATCGATCCGGTGAGCTGTCAGAAAAGGCACCAAAGAGCGACTGCCCTACTCGAGTCTGCTGGCTTCCTTGGATAAGCGCTAATTCAGGATCAATGGCATAGGCCAGAGGATGCGCCAGATATCTATGTGAATAGCTGAAGGTTGCCGACTCGCGATTCCCTCTGCGATGCATGTAGAGGTCCCCTACATGTACCTCGTCACTTTGCAGGTTCGTGTACACCTGAATTGGATTCATGACGATTTACCATGACGAATGCGCACGGGTAATTCTTCGTCAGCCCGCAGGCGCCCGATGTCAGTGTTGTACGGATCGAGAGCATTCACCAGGAGTTCTGTGACTCCAAGTGCTCGAGCAATTCTCAAGGTATTTTCAAGGGAAGCCCCGTGCCCATTTTCTAGGCGCGCAATAGTGGCAACACTGATCGCGGCTCGCTGCGCTACCTCATCACGAGTGAGCCTGCGCAGACGCCGCCAAGTGTTGAAATGTTCACCCAACTGCCGTTGGGCAGCAACAACAGGCAGCGGGGTTGGAGGAAAACTCGCCATGCTCGACTTTAACACAGCAAATATGCAGATTTAAACTGTTTAAATACGCATATTTGCTATTTAAAGTTTTTCAACAGGTGCGTAGCGCAGCAATAAACGCTTGACGCCTGCTGACCCAAAGTCGATGGTTGCGTCGGCCTTTTCCCCACTGCCGGCAGTACTGACCACGGTGCCCAAGCCGAACTTGCTGTGCGTGACGCGATCTCCTGCCGAAAGGTTCAGCACCGGGCCAGCATTGACCACGCGATCACCGAGGCGAAGCGCACTGCTGTTGCGTGAGGCCGTAGACGGAATGAAACTCTGACGCACCGGCTCTTCACGACGCCAATTCAATGACTCTTCAGGGATTTCATCTAGGAAGCGTGATGCCGGGTTGTATGAGGGCGCACCCCAAGCTGAACGCATCATCGAACGAGAGAGATAGAGCCGCTCGCGTGCACGAGTTATACCTACGTAGGCCAAACGACGCTCTTCTTCAAGTTCCTTGTTGTCACCCAATGAGCGCATATGCGGGAAGACGCCATCTTCCATGCCCGTCAAGAACACCACGGGGAATTCAAGACCCTTTGCGGTGTGAAGGGTCATCAAGGTGACCACACCGCCTTCACCGTCAGGAATCTGGTCAGCGTCGGCTACCAATGCAATGCGTTCAAGGAGATCCACGAGTGTTCCCTCAGGGTTATCGTCAACAAACTCCTGCGCCACCGATTCAAGCTCAGCCAAGTTCTCCAAGCGGCCCTCATCTTGTGGATCACTGGACTGGGTCAACTCTTTGACATAACCCGATTGCTCGAATACCGCCTGCAAAATTGTTGCCGCATCAGAACCTGATTCAAGAAGTGTGCGCAGGCTGCGCATCATTTCTACAAATGGCGCAATGCTGCTAATCGAGCGACTTGCCATACCTGGCGCTTCTTGAGCCCGCTCAAGTGCTTCCCAGAAGGTGATGCGTTCTCTTTGCGCAAAGGCTTCGACCATTGCTTCAGCGCGATCGCCAATGCCTCGCTTGGGAACATTCAAAATTCGGCGTAACGAAACATCATCTGCAGGGTTTGCAAGAGCACGCAAATATGCGATGGCATCTTTGACTTCCTTGCGCTCATAGAAGCGCACCCCACCGACAACCTTGTAAGGCATGCCTACACGGATAAACACATCTTCAACCGAACGCGATTGGGCGTTCGTGCGATAGAACACCGCAACATCACTTGGCTTCACTCCGTGATGATCGGTAAGCAAATCAATTTCGCCAGCAATGAACGACGCTTCATCATGTTCATCGTCGGCAACATAAGCAACGATGCGCTCCCCATCACCAGCATCAGTCCACAGATTCTTGGCACGACGACTCTGGTTGCGCGAAATGACCGCATTCGCAGCCGTCAGGATCGTTTGGGTAGATCGGTAATTTTGCTCGAGCAAAATTGTTTTTGCATTCGGGTAATCGCGTTCGAATTCTTCGATGTTGCGAATCGTGGCTCCGCGGAAGGCGTAAATCGACTGATCTGCGTCACCCACCACACACAGCTCACCAGCCTTGAGGTTTTCAGTGTCATGTCCAACGAGCTCTTTTACGAGCTGGTACTGGGCATGGTTAGTGTCCTGGTACTCGTCAACCATGATCTGACGGAAACGTCGGCGATAGTGCTCGGCAACGTCCGGGAACAACTGCAGCAGCGCAACAGTGCTGCCAATCAAGTCGTCGAAATCAAAAGCACTCGCACGACGCAAACGTTCCTGATACATCCGGTAGGCACTCGCGAGCGTTTCTTCCATTTGATTACTTGCGCGCGTTGCATAGGTTTCTTCGTCGATCAGTTCGTTCTTCAGGTTTGATACCTGCGCAAGGAAACTACGAGGCGTGAACTTCTTGGGATCCAGATCAAGATCGCGAATGACCAATGTCATCAAACGCAAGGCATCTTGTTGGTCGTAAATCGTGAAGCTACTTGAGATGCCAAGTCGCTTGGACTCAGCGCGCAGGATCCGAACACAAGCACTGTGGAAGGTCGACACCCACATGGACTTCGCCGATGGGCCAACGAGCTCGGCCACGCGTTCTTTCATCTCGCCAGCGGCTTTATTCGTGAAGGTGATCGCCAGGATTTCTCCCGGGCGAGCATCGCCCGTAGCAAGAAGATGAGCAATGCGGCGGGTCAGTACCCGAGTTTTCCCTGAGCCGGCACCTGCCACGATCAGTAGCGGGCCTCCGCGATGTTCGACAGCTGCTCGTTGTGCGTCATTGAGGCCATCGAGAAGTTCAACTGTTGAAGTCACCGATGCATCGTACGCGTCGTGACTGACGAACTCGGCAGGCGTTACTTCACGTACCCCACGAGCGTGGCAACGAACTTGGTAGCAACAGTGGAACTCACCTGAATCTTGCCGTCAGCACCCACTGGCGCAAGCACAAGCGCCGCATATTTGGCGTTGGCCATCACTGGTGCTGATCGCGTACCTGGGGACTGCCCACCTGATGCATATACCGCCAACGTGCCATCGGCCGTTGCCTTCTTGGTCTGTACGCGCAGCAACACTGCTTTGAGCTTCTTCATCCCCGGAAGGCCGAACTGGCGAGCTGCCTTGAATAACTGTGGTGTTGCCGGGTCGACCGTGCCCTGCATCATTAATTTCGGTGTCATTGGGATAACTGTTGGCGGCGTATCACTTGTTCCAAAGCCAAGCACTTCAACGCGTATCTGCACAGCAGAGGAAGGCGATGCACTCAATGTCATATCGCTGCCGTTAACCGGCACGATCATGACTGCCTTTTTCATTGCAGTCTTTGGGAACTTCACCTTTAAGGATTCAGTTGCGGTCGAACGCCCAATCCGAAGGAAACCCTTCTTCTCGGCTTCCTTGGTGGTCACGAACACCACCGCACTTCGCGCGGTTGTTGGAAGACCAGCCAGCGAAATCGTTCGAGATTCACCCGCTTGAATTGGTGCATCACTCGTCGTTTCAAATCCCACGATCGACCCAAGCGCCTGGAATTCACTTGGTTCAGGTTCAAGTGGCGGCGGGCTCGCTGGAGTGATGGTTTGCGCTGGCGCCTTTTCTGGCGCCTTCGTCACTGTCGCATTCGGTGTTGGCGTGAATACCGGCACCGCGCCCATAGGCGTTGAACCGCTCGTCGTTGTTGGTAGCGCTGCAGCTGCACCTGTGGCATCAGCCTTGTAGTAGCCCAACACTTCTACAACAACGTCAGTTGCACCCGTTGATGTGGCAATGGCAATCGTGCCGTCAGTCGAAACAGGAACAGTGGTTTCGGCACTGGCATCTGAATTCATGCCGACTTCGAATAGTGGCTGACTCTTATCTTGACCGGGAGACCACACGCGAACAGTTGCTTTTGCGTTCGATCCCTGCGCGGTAACACGCACGCGCACTGAACCAACGTTGTTTGGTGGAAGACCACCTACGCCAGCGATCTTTGGGAACAGGCGATGTGAATCGCCCGTCCATCGATCTTGTTGAAGCCTGCACCGTTGCGCAACACCAAGACCCGCGCGTGTATCCAATACACGCACTGGGCCAACAGGAATGAGTTCGCCTCGGGCTTCTGGATATTTCGTACTAGCACCAGAACTTGCGCGAGCGCAGTAGGGCGCTGTGATTGGATTTCCCGTCCACATGGAAGTGGTGCCCGCCGCACCGTCCCAAGTAAACGAAATGTGAATGTGGTTACGGTGACACGTGGTGTCAGATGACGGTTCTGGTTTTGAGAAACAACCCTTAAGTTCGGTCCAGCCGCGACTGACGTCATAGCCACGCCAAATGCGATCATTCCAACCGATGTACATCACACCCATACGCATCGCATTGCCATAAGGAATACCTGCCGCATCAGGTCCAAGCAACCAGGCCAAGTACGTCTCAGCATTAGAGCGCTCTTGGGCTTTGCGTACATCAGTCATCCAGTCGAGTGCACGACCTTCTTTGTGCTCGCTTTGATCGCCAACATCACACCCGCGCGGAATCCATACGGTCTGACTTGCGCCGTACGTGGCTTTGATCAAATCCGCTGCACGCTGGGCACCGGGTTTGATTGTTGGGTCACATGTTTGTTGGCCTTCATAGGTAGGAGCAATGTCGACCACGGGCGCCACGGGCGCGGGATTCGTCGGCACTGGTGCCGCGGGTAGCCCCACACCCGGAACAGGCGGTCCGCCAACGACACCTGTCCAGTTGTTCGAAGTCCACCCAGAATCGGCCGCTTGCGCCAACGGCGCGGTCGCGACGAGTAACGTTGCTGCCAGAACCGCCGAGGTCAGCGCGCGAACGCCATGAGGGCGTCGTCGAGTAGACAGGGCAAAATGCCCGTGGCGGGGAAGCACCCGCCTATGGTGTCACGAAAGTGGCCCATGTGACGAATGTGACGAGTGGGATTTAGGCCTCAATCATGTGATCGGGGTCACATTGGAGAAAAGAGTTGCTCATGCTGGATGGAATTGAACGCGTTCTTGTGGTGACTGCTCATCCAGACGATGTGGACTTCGGGGCTGCTGGCACCGTCGCTACCTTGACCGCTGCTGGCATCCAGGTGAGTTACTGCATCGCGACTAATGGCGATGCCGGCGGCTTTGACCCTGATGTTCCCCGCTCCGAGATCCCCAAAATCCGCCAAGCTGAGCAAACCGCGGCCGCTGCCATCCTCGGCGTCACCGATCTGCACTTCCTGGGATACACGGATGGCGAGCTCACAGTTACCCATGATTTACGCCGCGACATCAGCCGGGTCATTCGTCAGGTGCGTCCTCAACTGATGATCATTCAGTCTCCTGAACGCAATTGGGCTCGCATGCCCGCTTCACACCCCGATCATCTCGCAGCAGGCGAAGCGGCGATTTTTGCCATCTACCCCGATGCGCGCAATCAGTTCGCACATACATCGCTCTTTGACGATGAAGGCCTGGAGCCTTGGACCGTGCATCACGTCTGGGTCATGGCTGGACCAAATCTCGATCACTACATCGACATCACTGATCATTTCGATCGCAAACTCGCTGCCCTCAAGGCCCATGAAAGTCAAACAGCGCACATTGAAGGATTCGATGACTTCATTCGCGGTTGGAATGCAGGCACAGCAAAGGCGGCCGACTTTGCAGAAGGCCGCCTCGCTGAAGGGTTCTTAAAGGTTCAAATCCCTTAAGGATTACCAGAAAACTGCAAGCACCACGTTCAACAAGGTGAGTGCACCGATAGCGCCCCACAGCCCAACCTGTGGCGCAGGCTTCTTGCGACCTACCCAAGCAAGGGCTGTGATGATCAAAACAACGATGAGCTTGGTACCAATCTTGCTCATGTTCAACGGCTCTTCTTCGTCGAGCGCGCCTGACTCAACGATGCCCACCATCAAAACGCCAGTGACTAACTGAGTAAGTGCGCCATGAAGCATCGCTGGGTTGACGCCTTTATCTGGGCTCTTCATTTGCACGATAAAGCCACCGAGCAAACTTGCCAGACCCACAAAGTGCAGAACAACAATGAGATTAAAAATGAATTCCATAGACTGACTGTAATGGTTCAAACAGCGTTCACTTGTTAACTTGACACAACAACATCCGTGTTGAGACTCGCTGAATTACTCCCATTCAATAGTGCCCGGCGGCTTGCTCGTAATATCGAGCACCACTCGGTTCACTTCGCGCACTTCGTTGGTAATACGCGTAGATATTCGTTCAAGTACCTCGTATGGCAAGCGCGACCAGTCGGCAGTCATCGCATCTTCACTCGAGACCGGGCGTAACACAATTGGATGACCATAGGTTCGGCCGTCACCTTGCACGCCAACGGAGCGCACATCGGCAAGCAGCACCACCGGGAACTGCCAAACATCACGGTCAAGACCTGCAGCCGTGAGCTCTTCACGCGCAATTGCATCAGCATCGCGCAGAATTTCAAGACGATCTTCATCGATCGCGCCGACAATTCGAATCGCTAGGCCCGGGCCTGGGAAGGGATGACGCCAAACAATCTCTGGAGGCAAACCAAGATCAAGACCAACTTGGCGCACTTCATCCTTGAACAAGGTGCGCAATGGTTCGATCAGTTTGAACTGAAGATCATCAGGCAGGCCGCCGACATTGTGATGGCTCTTGATGTTGGCAGTTCCGGTGCCACCACCCGATTCAACAACGTCTGGGTAGAGAGTGCCTTGCACCAACCACTCAACCTTTTCACCCGATGCGCCAGCCTCAGCAATAACTTCACGCTCTGCTGCCTCGAACACGCGAATGAATTCACGTCCAATGATTTTGCGCTTCTGCTCTGGATCAATCACTCCTGCAAGGTGATTCAAGAATTGTTCTTTTGCATCCACCACAACGAGTTTGATACCTGTAGCTGCTACATAGTCTTCTTCAACCTGCTCTGCTTCACCCTTACGAAGCAAACCATGATCAACGAACACGCAGGTGAGCTGATCCCCTACTGCTTTATGCACCAATGCTGCAGCAACAGCTGAATCAACACCGCCGGATAGACCACAGATAACTCGGCCAGTGCCAACCTTTTCGCGGATGATTGCAACTTGCTCGTCGATCACATTCGACATGGTCCAGGTTGGTTCAAGCCCTGCAATGTTGCGCAGGAAATTCACGAGGATGGTTTGACCATGCTCACTATGGAGCACTTCTGGGTGATACTGAACGCCTGCCATTTTTCGTTCAAGATTTTCGAAGGCGGCAACGGGTGCACCAGGCGTACTTGCGGCAATCGTGAAACCTTCAGGCGCAACACTGACGCCATCGCCATGTGACATCCATACCTGATGGGTCGCTGGGATTCCTTCGAAAAGTTTTCCTGATGCACTCACCGTGAGCGGAGTACGGCCATATTCTCGACCGCCAGTGTTTTCTACCGTGCCACCAAGTGCTTGAGCCATTGCTTGGAAGCCGTAGCAAATGCCAAATACTGGAACACCCAGTTCAAGAATCGCTGGGTCCAGAGAAGGTGCACCTTCGTCATAAACAGATGAAGGCCCACCACTCAACACGATGGCAGATGGGGCTTTCGCCTGCACTTCTGCCGCAGTGATGGTGTGCGGAACGATTTCGGAATACACCTTGCCTTCGCGCACGCGGCGAGCAATGAGTTGCGCATACTGCGCACCGAAGTCAACGACGAGAACTGTTGGCTGTGCACTCACCTGTATTGCCTAACGTTGAAGGAACAAACTTACGAACTAAACGCACCCATAAAACCGAAGATGACCAAAATGAGGCCATTAATCACCACACCTAAAATCACGGTGATCTTGAGCCATCGACGAGCCAAATTACTTGACCTACTTGCAGCGTCAAGATCGCCTCGATCGACAGCAGCCATTGTTTTGATCGAGAAGATCAACGCCACAATGCCAAGCGGAAAGAAGCACAACGCGGTTGCCGCGACAGCCCACCAGAGGTAGGTGCGTGGCGCAGCGTTTGCGACTACTTCCACTTCATCCATGGTCGTGATTAACCAATGACCATTTCAACGCGCTGGAATTCCTTGAGATCGCTGTAGCCCGTGGTTGCCATTGCCTTACGCAGTGCACCAGCAATATTCATCGTGCCATCAGCTTGGCGACTAGGACCATGAAGAACTTCAGCGAAGGTGCCTGACTGCTCCAAGGTGTTGCGCTTACCGCGAGGCAAATGTGGATGCCAGGCTTCGGCGCCCCAGTGCGTGCCATTGCCTGGCGCATCAGTTGCACGGGCAAGTACAGAGCCGAGCATTGCCGCGTCAGCACCACAAGCGAATGCCTTCACAATGTCGCCACTTCGACCAAGGCCACCATCGGCAATTACATGCACATAACGGCCACCTGATTCGTCAAGGTAATCGCGACGAGCTGCAGCTACGTCAGCGATCGCACTTGCCATAGGCACACGGACACCCAGGACGTCAGAAGTTGTTGAGTCTGATGTTCCACCAAAGCCCACGAGTACGCCAGCTGCTCCTGTACGCATCAAGTGCAGCGCGGCTTGGTAGGTCGCACAACCGCCAACGATCACTGGCGCATCAAGGTCATAAATGAACTGCTTGAGGTTCAGCGGTTCACCATCGGCCGTGACATGCTCCGCGGACACTGTGGTTCCACGAATCACTACGAGATCAGCGCCTGCTTTTGAAACAACAGGAGCAAGAGCAGCTGTTGCCTGCGGGCTTACTGCAACGGCAACGGTGATGCCCGCTGCTTTAAGTTCAGCAACGCGCTGTGCAACAAGCTCTGGATTTACTGTCGCTGCTGCGTAAATTTCCTGAAGGCGCTTGGTTGCTTTCTCTGCGGGAAGTGAAGCAATCTCTGCAAGCAACTTCGTTGGGTCTTCATAACGACCCCAAAGGCCTTCAACATTCAAGGTTGCCAACATGCCAAGCTCACTCAGAGTCTGGGCAGACGCTGGCGAAACAATGGAGTCCATTGGTGCTGCAATGAATGGCAATTTGAACTGGTACGCATCAATGTTCCAGTTAGTGGAAACACCTTGAGGGTCACGAGTGCGTCGGCTTGGAGCAATCGCTACTTCATCAAAGGTGTAGCCACGGCGGGCACGCTTGGTCCCACCAATCTCAATGGTGTCCACTTGGTTTCCTTATCGACCGGTGTAGTTCGGAGCTTCAATGGTCATCTGCACATCGTGTGGATGTGATTCACGTAGACCTGCGGAAGTAATACGTACAAAGCGACCACGTGCATGCAACTCAGGAACATTTTGCGCTCCTGAGTAACCCATTGCTGCACGCAAGCCACCAACAAGCTGGTGAGCAACCGCGGTCAGTGGCCCGCGGTAAGGGACCAATCCTTCAATGCCTTCAGGGACGAGCTTGTCGTCACTGAGCACATCGTCTTGGAAGTAACGGTCCTTGCTGTACGAGCGCGCTTCGCCACGAGACTGCATTGCACCAAGGGAACCCATGCCGCGGTAAGACTTGAACTGCTTGCCCCCGATGAACACCACGTCTCCTGGTGCTTCTTCAGTACCAGCGAGCAATGATCCGAGCATTACAACATCTGCGCCAGCAACAAGTGCTTTAGCGATATCGCCTGAGTACTGAAGCCCACCGTCACCAATGACAGGAACGCCTGCAGGACCAGCAGCAAGGGATGCTTCGTAAATTGCTGAGACTTGAGGAACACCAACGCCGGCAACTACACGAGTGGTGCAAATGGATCCTGGGCCAACACCAACCTTCACGCCATCAGCACCTGCATCGATGAGTGCTTGCGCACCTTCACGAGTTGCAACGTTGCCGCCGATGATGTCAATACTCGTTTGACCTTTGAGTAAACGCACCATGTCTGCGACTGCGCGTGAGTGACCGTGAGCCGTGTCAACAACCAAAAAGTCAACGCCTGCTTCGATCAAAGATTTCGCGCGGCGCTCTGCGTCTTCACCAACACCAACAGCAGCACCAACAACTAAGCGACCGACTGAATCCTTTGTTGCATTTGGGTATTTGTCCGTCTTGACAAAGTCTTTGACCGTAAACAATCCGCGCAAGCGACCACTCTCATCAACCAACGGCAGCTTCTCAACCTTGTGCGAAGCAAGAATGTTGAGTGCATCATTTGGATCAATACCGGCTGGTGCGGTGATGAGTGGCATGCGAGTCATCACTTCATGAACCTGACGCTGCATGTTGTCTTCGAAACGCATGTCGCGGTTGGTCACGATACCCACGAGAATTCCGTCGGCATCAACGACAGGAACACCGGAAATGCGGAAACGTCCACACAAGCGATCAACATCTTCAAGTGTGTCATTCGGCAAACAGGTAACAGGGTGGCTCACCATGCCAGCTTCGCTGCGCTTGACCATATCGACCTGAAGGGCTTGCTCTTCGATGGAAAGGTTGCGGTGGAGCACACCGACGCCACCAAGCCGTGCCATGGCGATTGCCATACGCGCTTCGGTAACGGTGTCCATGGCACTAGAAATCAGCGGCACTTTCACACTGATATTTCTAGACACGCGTGAGGTGGTGTCGACCTCGCTTGGAACCACATCGGACTCGGCTGGCAACAGCAGCACATCGTCATAGGTCAAACCCAAATATGCGAACTTGTCAGCCACTCCGCCAGTCATGGGCTAAGGCTACCGGCCTCGTGGAGTGCTCAAACCAACCCTAGAAATACTGAAGGCGGCTCCCGTGAGGAAGCCGCCTTCAGTGTGAGGTTTTTCTCTAGTGCGCGTGCCCACCTGGGCCATGGCTGTGGCCATGTCCACCGTGACCGGCATCTTCTTGCTCTTCACGCTTCTCGACCACGAGGGCCTCGGTTGTGAGGAGCATGGCTGCGATTGAAGCCGCGTTGACCAGAGCTGAACGGGTCACCTTGACTGGGTCGATCACGCCATCAGCGATGAGGTCGCCATAGGTGTCAGTGGCTGCGTTGTAGCCCTGGCCCACAGGAAGTTCCTGGACCTTAGAGACCACGACGTAGCCCTGCTCGCCTGCGTTTTCTGCGATCCAGCGAAGTGGTTCCAGGCCTGCGCGAGCAACGATGCCCACACCAGTTGCTTCGTCGCCTTCTAGGCCAAGGTTGCCCTTGAGTACAGTGACTGCCTGCACGAGTGCAGCGCCGCCGCCAGAAACAATGCCTTCGTCAATTGCAGCGCGAGTTGCTGACACTGCATCTTCGATGCGGTGCTTCTTTTCTTTCAGTTCAACTTCGGTGTGTGCGCCAACCTTGATCACAACAACGCCGCCGCTGAGCTTGGCAAGACGCTCTTGAAGCTTCTCGCGATCCCAATCGGAATCAACGGTGTCGATTTCACGACGCAACTGAGCAATGCGATCGGCAACAGCACTTGAGTCGCCGCCACCATCAACGATGGTGGTTGCATCCTTGGTGATGACGATGCGACGAGCTGAGCCAAGAACCTCAAGACCAGCTTGGTCTAGCTTCAGGCCAACTTCTGGAGCAACAACCTGTGCGCCGGTGAGCGTTGCGATGTCTTCGAGGATTGCCTTGCGACGATCACCGAAAGCAGGAGCCTTCACAGCTGCTGATGCGAAGGTGCCACGAATACGGTTCACCACGAGGGTTGAAAGTGCTTCGCCTTCAACATCTTCAGCGATGATCAACAGTGGCTTGCCGGTCTGCATAACCTTTTCAAGCAATGGCAACAACTCTTGGACGCTAGAAACCTTGCCCTGAACGATCAGGATGCGTGCATCTTCAAGCACTGCTTCCATGCGCTCTGCATCGGTGACCATGTACTGAGAGATGTAACCCTTGTCGAACTGCATGCCTTCAGTGAATTCAAGCTCTACCTGAGTGGTGCTTGATTCTTCAACTGAGATCACGCCGTCTTTGCCGACCTTGTCGAATGCGTCAGCAATCAAATTACCGATTTCGCGGTCTTGGCTGGAAACAGTCGCGACGTTGGCAATTTCTTCCTTGCCATTGACTGGGCGGGATGCCTCATGCAGCGCATCGGACACGGCCTTCACAGCCTTGTCGATACCGCGCTTGAGATCCATTGGTGATGCGCCAGCAGCAACCTGCTTCAAACCTTCGCGAACCATTGCTTGTGCAAGCACGGTTGCAGTGGTGGTGCCATCGCCTGCGATGTCGTTGGTCTTGGTTGCTACTTCCTTGGCCAGCTGGGCACCGAGGTTTTCGTACGGGTCATCAAGTTCTATTTCGCGAGCAATCGTGACGCCGTCGTTCGTGATGGTGGGAGCGCCCCACTTCTTATCAATAACGACGTTGCGGCCCTTTGGACCAATGGTGACGCGGACTGCGTCAGCAAGGGCATTTACGCCGCGCTCGAGGCTGCGACGAGCATCCTCATCAAATTCCAGGATCTTTGCCATGCGTGTTCACTCCCAAATGGATTGCATTGGATTGCTATGAACGAAGCGCCCCGCCCCGGTAGGCCGGATCGGGGCGCTTCGCGAAGAGATTTACTTTTCGACGATTGCGAGGATGTCGCGGGCTGAGAGCAGCAAGTACTCCTGGCCGTTGTACTTCACTTCAGTGCCGCCGTACTTGCTGTAGATCACAACGTCGCCGACCTTGACGTCAAGCGGAATGCGCTTGGCGCCAGCGTCGTCAAAACGACCGGGACCTACTGCGATAACGGTGCCTTCCTGAGGCTTTTCCTTCGCAGTGTCTGGAATAACGAGGCCTGATGCAGTGGTCTGCTCAGCTTCGAGTGTCTGAACGAGGATGCGATCCTCAAGGGGCTTAATTGTGACCGACACGGTTACGTCCTCCGGATAGTCGGTGAGGCCCTTTTTAGGGGGCGAAACGGTTAGGTCTTTTGGCACTCCCCGGTGGGGAGTGCCAGAACAGAATCTACGCCGGCGGTTAGCACTCCGTCAAGTCGAGTGCCAGCATGCCGTGTTCGCTCTCAGAGAGGTTGCGGCATGCCCAGATGCCAGCCCTGCCCAATCTCGACTCCGCAGTCCAGGAGGAGTTCCGCCTGCTCTTGGGTCTCCACTCCCTCAGCGATCACCTGGCCACCGAAGATCTCCCCAATCGCTACCCCTACGCGAATGAGCTCCTGCGCCCGCGGCTCGCTGATATCCGCCGTGAAAGATCGGTCCAACTTCAGTCGGTCAAACGGGATGTCTTTAAGAATTGCCAAGGTTGATGAGCCCGCACCAAAGTCATCAATGCTGATCTTGATGCCGAACGCCCTTAATGCACTGATGAGTTCATGGAAGGCACCTTGATCGTGAGCAATCGCGGTTTCGGTGACCTCGATGACCATCTGAGCAGGATCAACTGCGTACTCAGCAAGCGCTGACTTCACGGCACCGATGTAATCGTGTTGAGTAAGCGAAGTTTTTTGACTGACATTTACTGCAACGGTTTGCCCAGGCTCAGTGAGCAGTACTGCTGCCTGACGACAGGCCTCGCGAATGACCCACCGGTCAATTTTTGCGATCACGCCTGTTTCCTCGGCCGCGGTTATGAACTCGAACGCTGGAATGACACCGCGATCGGGATGCACCCATCGCACAAGCGCTTCAAAACCGAGCACCCGTTGATCATCCAGACTGACGATCGGCTGGTAGTACAAGCAGAATTCATTTCCAGCCAACATCTCATCAATGCGGGCTGTGAGCTCTGTGCGCACTCGTGCATAACTGCGCATCGCAGCATCGAGAACTAGATCACTGTGGCGAATTTTGGCCTGGCGCACTGCAAGTCGCGCACTTTCAAACATCTCGCGACCCGATTCAAAATCACCGACGGTCTCAGTTGTGGCAACACCAATTTGTGTATGTAAAGAAACGAAGTGATCGCCAACCGGACGAGTCGGATCCAGTAACTTGCGCGTTCGCTCAATTAACAATGCCGGATCTGTTTCGGTTGTGATGATTCCAAAAACCGTTCCTTTAAGGCGTTCGACATTTGCTTCGCCAAACTCACTTCGGAGCTCTTCCAGCACTGAAGTGATGAGGCGATCGCCTCCGTCGTAACCAAACTCGGCATTGAGTTGATCAACATCGAGCACCTTGACGAACACCATTGCGCCTTGATTGATGATGCCAAGGGATTCTGCGCGGTCACCAAGTCGCTTAATCGCCGAAGCCCAGTCACGAAGCCCCGTGCGTTCAGAACTAAAGGAATCAACTCCGACAGGATCTGAATGCACATGCTGCCGCGTAACGTCGCGATACAACCAAATATGTTCGAACACTTGGCCGTCTTTTACTCGAGGGCGATAGTCGCGTTGTAGCCAGCGACCATCAACGGTTTCCCATTCGTCATTACTAACCGACGTTTGTCCGGCCACAATTGCGCGCGTTTCAGTTAGCCATTGTTGTGACTCTTTAAACATTGCAGCTGTTTCTACTGCTGATGCATCGCAATCGCTACCCACCATGAGTTCGGGATCTAAGCCCGGAATGAAAATGTCCGTGAAGGCCTTGTTCGCGAATTTCACATGTCGCGATTCATCTTCGACCAGCACACCTTCATGAAGGTGCCCGAAAACTACATCCAGGCGGGTCTCTTCAATTGGCACCTGCGAAGTTTGCCACCCCCGCCCGTTGAAAGCCAGACAGAACGCGTGGAACGATGACGGCGTGTGGATCACTTCTGAGCACGGACAACGTGTCCGGACAAAAGCCATACAACTATTGTCCGGACAATTGTCCGATCCACTGGCTGCGAACACTGCACTTCGCAAGGCTCACCCCGAACTTGCCGCTGATCAGATCGCGGCCGCTTTAGACCAAGCAACGCTGTTTACTCTGGCATCAGATCGCTATGGAATCGATGCCACTGCCCTCTTACTGACGCGCGACGGGCTCGAACAAGGCACTCGGCCAGAAGTGGCAACGTTCCGTGCGCAACTCATAAAGAACATTGGCGCTCACACTGTGATCGACATGTCAGCTGGTCTGGGGTTTGATGTACGCGCATTCATTGAACAGAGCCTCAATGTCATCGCAATCGAACGCGATCCAGTAACAGCTGCATACCTACGAGCGAACGCTCCTGAAGCAACGATCATCGAAGGTGACAGCGTCACATTGATTGATGAATTACTTCCACAACTGTCGTCTTCTGATGTGGTGTTCGTTGACCCTGCACGGCGTAGCGGGCGACGCACTCTTGATGGTTCACGCGCACATCCAGAGCGCGATCCAGAACGCTGGTCGCCTTCGTGGTCATTTGTAACTTCACTTGCACAGCGCGGAATACGAGTCTGTGCAAAAGTTGCGCCGGGCTTTTCTCCCACCCTTCTTCCCTCTGGGTGGTCAGGCATCTGGACCTCTATGCACCGCGATGGCGTTGAAGCCATGGTGTTCTCGTGGAGTGATGGCCCATTGCGCACCGCACGCTTGATTGATGAGCAGGTAACTGACTTCAGCGGTAGTGGAGTCGTAAGTGCAGAAATTTCTCCAATACTGACGTTCCTCTATGAACCCGATGTTTGCCTAGTTAATGCTCAACTACTCGATGTTTTCTGCCACGCACTCAGTGGGCTTCAACGCATTGATGCTGATTCCAATTGGCTGACTTCCCATGAACCCGTCACCCACCCAATGGTGCGTCGCTATCAGGTATTACACACCTTGCCCAACGACATCAAAGCGTTGCGAAAGTCGCTGGTCAATCTCAATGTCGGTGACATCACTATCAAAAGCAAAGGCATGAACATCAATACAGATGCCCTTCGCAAGGAATTGAAACTCCCAACCGGATCTCCGGGAACGATAGTGATCACGACTGCTCGAGGAGCGCGAACAACAGTGTTAGTGCATCACGACGGTTGAGACAGGCATGACCGACAGCGTTGGAAAACCCAAGGGCGTTGGTGCCACACCTTGCCGAACAAGCTTTGAGCCAAGAGCCGCCACCATTGCGCCGTTATCGGTACACAACTTTGGGCTTGGCACCCGCAGAACAATACCCGCAGCATCACAGCGCTCCTGCGCCAGCACACGAAGTCGACTATTGGCTGCCACACCTCCCCCAATCACGAGGTGTTCAACTCCATATTCCTTGCACGCAGCAACAGCTTTCTTCGTCAGCACATCGACCACTGCTTCTTGGAAAGATGCCGCAACGTCGGGGACCGAAATTGCATTGCCAGCTTTCTGCTGCTGCGCTATCCATCGAGCAACAGCAGTCTTGAGACCACTGAATGAAAAGTCGTATTGATGTTCAATCAGATCTTTACTCGCAGTGAGCCCACGCGGGAAGGCAATTGCGTCGCGATCACCATCTCGAGCGGATTTATCAATCCATGGACCGCCGGGGAACGGCAGACCGAGAATTCTTGCGATCTTGTCGAAGGCTTCACCCGCAGCATCGTCAATTGTCGCGCCAAGGGAGGTCACATTTTCAGCATCATCTCGGACAAGCAGCAAAGAAGAATGACCTCCTGAGACCAACATGCCGATCGCTGTTTCAGGTAGTGGCCCGTGTTCGAGTTCATCGACAACCACATGACCGGCAAGGTGATTGACTGCATACAACGGAATGCCCAACGAGCTTGCTAACGCTTTTGCCGTTGCTGTGCCAATGAGTAGCGCACCAACCAGACCAGGGCCGCCCGTCACAGCAATGGCATCAATATCGCGCAGGCTCACTCCAGCATCACTACACGCAAGTTGAATTGTGGGAACCATGGCTTCCACATGAGCACGCGAAGCGACCTCAGGAACGACGCCACCAAATCGAGCATGCTGCTCCACGCTTGATGCAACTGCATCGGCAAGCAACGTTGAACCCCGCACAATGCCAACGCCAGTTTCATCACAGCTTGTTTCAATGCCAAGAATCAATGGCTCATTCATCAGGCCACCATCCGCAAGGGCTTTTGGATCATGACTATTGCGTCTACCCCAGGAGCGTAATAATCGCTACGAATATTGAGTGACTCAAATCCAAAGCGTGCATACAACGCGAGCGCTGCTGAGTTATCGGAGCGCACTTCCAGCATGAGTTGTTCACATCCTTGATTCTGTGCATTACATATCAAGTCGTTGAGTAACTGTGCTCCTAGTCCTCGGCCTTGAGCAACCGGGTTGACCGCGATTGTTTGGACATCAGCCTGCGGCGCAAGTGCAAACAGCCCGTAGTACCCAAGAATCGATTCGGTTTCTTTCGCGACAACATAGGTTCGCGTTGGTTGAGCTAACTCAGACCAGAACTGCTCTTTGCTCCAAGCATCAACGGGAAAGAGTTGCTGCTCAAGGGCGTGCACTTCATCAATATGCCACCAGCGCATTGGTTCAAGAATCATTTGGTTGGCTCCACTGCATCAGGGCGCCGAACATAGAGCGGATATGGCGCTAGGAGATGCTGCCCTTGCAAGGCAAGAGCGGTTGCGCCGTCGTCGTGCCCGTGCGTTGAAAGCTCGGCACGTGCTTCACTCACGACATTGCCAGCTTGCAAGTGATGCAAGGCAAATCGTCCAATATCGCGCGCATCGGGATACGCAACAGTGTCTGCCAATTCCCCGTGGAGAGCTTCCAAATGCTCGAGAGCGACATCACCGAACCATGGAAGTGATCGAACCTCAGCGGCTATTTCACTTGGCCGTTGCACATGCGGTCCAGAAATGCGCACACCTTCAGCGTCATATTGCGCCCAGTAGACCTCTTTGCGGCGAGCATCGATTGCACACGCAAAGGATTGATCAACCGCATCAGAGGCTGCTAGCGCCATCGCATCCAGTGAACACACACCAATCACGGGAACTTCCCAGACCAAGCCATACGCCTGGGCTGAACTCACGCCAACGCGTAAACCTGTGTAGGCCCCTGGGCCAACTCCTACGGCGATGGTGGTCACCGCTGGCGAACCCGAAACCTGCAGTGCCTTGTGCACCATCACTGCGAGCACTTCAGCATGATGTCGCGCATCAACGTGCACATCATGAGCCAGAAGCAGGTCACCATCCAGCACCGCAACTGAAGTTGCTGGAGAAGACGTATCTATTGCCAGCATCACCATGGTGCGCTCAGCTCATTGAGTGCTTCCATATTCCAGCGGTGGCCAACACCGGTGAAGTCGACTGTTCGCGTGTCATCATCATCATCTGATCGCGTAATAGCAATGGTTAAACGATCATCAGCGAGCTGTTCAACCTTTCCTTCACCCCACTCGACCACGGTGATGCTGGTATTGATGTCAGCATCAAGATCAAGCTCATCAAGTTCGACTGTGGATCCCAATCGATAGGCATCAACATGAACAAGCGGATGGGTGCCATCCAAATGAGCGCGGGCGATCACAAAGGTGGGGCTGGTAATCGAATCGGAAATGCCCAAGCCAAGGCCTAACCCTTGAGTGAACGTGGTCTTACCCGCACCCAGATCTCCAACCAGCACCACGAGATCACCTGGCAAGAGGTGTCGCGCAACATGCACACCTAACTCGTGCATCCGTTCGCGCGTTTCAACTACGACCACAGTGATGCTGCCTTAGGTGACTGCTTGCCAAGACTTGCTTCCACTCGCTGCAACTGTTCAAGGAGCACTTGATTGACTTCATCGTGGTGCTCAATTCCCACCATATGACCGCCATCATGAATGACTGCGAGTGTGGATCCTTGAATTCCCGAAGCTAATCGTTCGCTGAACACCACAGGCGTGAGTCGGTCAGCATCGCCGACGACAACCAGCACATCGCACTTGGCAAACTGAGGTAGCACCCCATACTTATCGTGTTCTTGTAACGCTGGCAAGAACTCGGCGAGTACATCTATTGGTGTGTCATCGATCATCCCAGCGACAAATGCGCTGGCTTCTTTAGAGGGTCGCGACCCAAATGAATATGCGCGGAAAATCATTTCGGAAATATCGCCACCTGCACGGCGACTCACTTCAACAATGCCTTTTGTTTTTGCCAGAGCCGATGCCATCACTGGTGCTGCTCGATGCACCAGTGAGCGCATCACTGCAGGCATACCAAACGTCACTTCCGTGAGTCCGCCTGCCGTTGTTGCAATAAAGGTAATCGCCTTGATTCGTTCGCGAAAGAGTTCGGGGCGCTGTTCAGCTAAGGCCATGATGGTCATGCCGCCCATAGAGTGACCAATCAACATCAACGGGCCTTGTGGTGCAAAGGCATCAATGAGTTCACTCAGGTCTTGACCTAACTGATCAACGGTGTCAAAAGCAACCTGCGAACTGCCTGACTTTCCATGACTGCGTTGGTCATAGGAAATTACTCGAGCGCGATCCTCAAGCACTGCGCGTTGAAACACCAGCGACGCTGAACTCAGCGCGTACCCATGACACAGAATCACCGTCAGTGGGTTTTTATCTCCTGTGAGTCCATCAATTTCAACATGCAGTGTGGTTCCATCACCGGTAGTGAACTCATGAACCTGCGGCGTAAAGGTGGGCAAGAACCAATCAGCGTCTGAATGCATAGTTCGAGCAACCACACGACGCTGCACCGCTAAGCCAATTGCAGCTCCTGCTGCGACAGTTCCTACAGCAATCAAACTACCGCCAGCGATTTTTAAAACACCCGGAACACTGGGGCTCATGCTTGACCTTGGTAATCGCGCGGGATTCGTGATCCGATGCGTGTGACAATTTCATAGCCGATCGTGTTACTGGCGCTACCCCAGTCATCAGCCGTTGGCGCTCCCGTGTGAGCGTCACCGAAAATCACGACATCATCACCCGCGGCAATATCTCCCACCGCATCGGGCAATGCGATCACAAACTGATCCATCGCTACTCGACCAAGAACATCACATTGCACGCCATTGACCATCACGTATGCGTTCTGAGCCGACCGTGGAATGCCATCGGCATAACCCACAGGCACCAGCCCGATGCGAGTTGGCTGCGTTGCAGTCCAGGTTCCGCCATAGGAAACTGATTGACCAGCAGGGATGGTTTTCACATGCGCCAACTTGGCATGCAAAGTCATCACAGCCTTGAGATCAAACCGCTGCGCACTGGCTGGATCAAGTGGGGAAACGCCATACATTGCGATGCCGATACGCACCATGTCGAATTGAGTATCAGGGTAGGCCAGCGCACCACCACTGTTTGCCAGATGAAGTAACTGCGGCTCAAGTCCTTCAGTCTTGGCTATTGCCACCCCCTGAAGGAAACGCTCACGCTGCTGCGCCACAGACGGATCGTTTTCGTAACCGGCATTGGCAAGGTGTGACCAAATACCAACGACTTCTATGCGCCCACGTGATTGCAGCGCTCTCGCGGCGATCACTAGTTCATCCCATTCCGACAAGTCAGCACCGTTACGCGAAAGACCAGTGTCAAGCTTCAAGTGAATTCGCGCAACAGCGTTAGCGTGCGCAGCTGCTTCTGTCACTTCAATCAGTGACCACATTGATGAAACAGAAATCTGAACATTGCGTTTGAGACATTCAACTAAATCTGGGTCCCCTGGTGTCCACAACCACGCCAACACCGGGCCTTCATCACCCGATTCGCGCAACTCAATGGCTTCACGAAGCAGAGCAACACCGAGATACTCAGCTTCTGCTGCTCGAGCAGCTTGCGCCACCTGAACCAGACCGTGGCCGTAGGCATCAGCTTTCACCACTGCCAACACCTGCGAATGAGGAGCGGCCTTACGAATGAGCGCGAGATTGTGACCAACGGCGCTCAGGTCAATAACTGCCCGTGCTCTGGTCATGAACCCATTCTCCCCGGTCGCCGAACTGCAGCAACAGCCGCCGGTAGCGCCCCAAGAATGTGCGTAGCTGTTACCGGCAGCCCGCCCACCGAAGCCAAACGCCCTGCCTCACTGTGCAGCCACACCGCAGCAGCTGCGACCTCAGCGGCAGTGGTGTCATCAATGTCTTCGTCAGTACGCGCCACGGCCCCAGCTAGCAAAGCGCCCAGGAGACCACTCAACACATCGCCACTACCCGCGGTTGCAAGCGCAGGTGTACCAAGAACATCGATAAATAGAATTCCGTCAGGGCTCACCACGATTGTGCCTGAACCCTTGAGCACCACAATCGCATTCAGGTCTCGCGCACATTCATAAGCTGCACCCAAACGATTGACTTCAAGATCAGCATCACTCAACCGTGCGAATTCCCCCTCATGCGGAGTGATGATGGTCGGGAAATTGCGATCGATCACTGCCGCTCGTAATTCATCGTTGTTAGCTATCGCAGTGAGCGCTCCTGCATCCAGCACTACGGGTGTTGAGCATCGCAACACTGCAAAGATCGCTTCATCGTCATGTGGTGCACCACTAAATCCTGGGCCTACCACCCATGCGCGTACCCGTGAGTTTGATGCTGGGTCTGCAATGGTGGTGACAACAGGAGGATGGGCGAGGACTACATCGCGAGCCAAACCATCGCCGCGATCGAAGTACTCCACCATGCCAATGTCCGCACACGATGCCGCAGCCGTGGTCAGGAATGCGGCACCTGGGTACTGCTCGCTACCTGCGAGCAGGCCCACAACACCGCGACGGTATTTGTAATCGCTGACTTCAGGTTCAGGCACCCACATCGCAACATCGTTGGCATCAAGAATTCCACCGCACACCTCAAGAGCATCAGTGACGCCGATATCGACGAGTCGCACTCCCCCAGAGAACTCTTTACCTGGATTCACGAGTAAGCCTGGCTTCACTCCACCAAAGGTCACCGTTTGATCTGCATCGATGACTTCGTTTGCAATCGCACCAGTGTCTGCATCAACACCAGTAGGTACATCGACAGACACAATGAGGCCAGGAATTGAGCGCGTGGCCGCAACCATTTCATCCATCGGTGCACGCAGGTCGCCTGTTGCGCCAATTCCTAAAAGCCCGTCAATAACGAGATCTGCGTTTTGTAGTTCGCTTTGTGCATCTTCATCCCAGGGCAGCAGTAACCCACCTGCCGCAACGAGAGCCTGCGCTCCAGCCTCATGAAATGTTGACGATGAAGTGATCGCAACGACCCGCACCCCGCGACGCAGTAATTTCGCGCCAGCAAAGAGTGCATCTCCGCCGTTAAAGCCCGATCCAACGAGCAACACCACACGTGCTCCAACAACACGGCCGAAGACTTGTTGCAAGAGGTCGATGACGGCAGCAGAAACGCCATGCGCTGCTCGATCCATTAACGCGCCACTTGCGAGCTCTTCGGCGTGCACCTGTTCGGCTGCTCGAATGGCTGCGACGTCGTGCAGGGTAATCATGGTTATTCCACAGTGACGGACTTAGCCAAGTTACGTGGCTGGTCAACGTCATGACCCTTAGCTGTTGCCATCTCACACGCGAATACTTGAAGTGGCACGGTGGAGACCAATGGCTGCATTAATGGCGGGACTACCGGAACACGAATGATGTGATCACTAAACGCGACAATCTTCTCGTCGCCTTCTTCAGCAATCGCCACGATATGCGCACCACGCGCACGCACCTCTTGAATTGCGGAGATGACCTTGTCATGCAGGAAGTGACTTGGCGAAGGCACGATCACCACAACCGGCACGCCGTCTTCAATGAGAGCAATCGGACCATGCTTCAACTCACCTGCAGCGAAACCTTCTGCATGCATATAGGCAAGTTCTTTGAGTTTCAATGCACCTTCAAGTGCAACAGGGAAGCCCACATGGCGGCCAATGAAGAGCACTGACTTTGCATCGGCAAGTTCGCGAGCGATTGCGCGAACTGGTTCAACTGTGTCGAGCACTAGGTCAACTGCTTGTGGCATGTTGTCGAGCTCGGCAAGAATTGTGCGAATCTCATCACTGCTCATCGCCCCACGGACCTGAGCCAAATACAGCCCAATGAGATACGCGGCGATGATCTGAGTAAGGAAAGCCTTAGTCGAAGCAACCGCAATTTCTGGGCCTGCGTAGGTGTACAGCACACCATCACATTCACGTGGAATCGTTGAACCAACTGTGTTACAAATCGCAAGTGTTCGAGCGCCCTGTTCTGCCGCATGCCGCAAAGCCATGAGCGTGTCCATGGTTTCACCTGATTGCGAGATCGCAATCACAAGAGTTCCTGGACCAACGATTGGATCGCGGTAACGGAACTCGCTTGCCACCTCCACTTCAACGGGAATGCGAGTCCAGTGTTCAACTGCGTATTTCGCAACGAGGCCTGCGTGATACGCGGTGCCACAGGCGACCACGACAACCTTGTCGATGCCGCGAAGATCTTCGTCAGACACACTCATTTCATCAAGTTGTAGACGACCTTCTTTGGTCATGCGACCGCGAAGCGAATCAGCAACAGCCTTCGGCTGTTCAGCGATTTCCTTCAACATGAACAGGTCGTAGCCACCTTTTTCCGCGGCAGACGCATCCCAATCAACCGTGAATGGTCGAACAGGTGCAATCTCGCCGAAGAAGTCGGTGACCGTTACGCCATCAGGTGTCAGGGTGACGATTTGGTCCTGACCAAGCTCCAGCGCATTGCGCGTGTGATCAACGAAAGCGGCAACGTCGGAAGCAAGGAAGTTTTCACCATCGCCAACACCAACAACCAGCGGTGAATTACGGCGAGCTCCAACAACAACATCTGGATAGAGCGGAGAAACAGCAACGAGAGTGAAGGCGCCTTCAAGCTCTTTACAGACTTCACGCATGGCAACCGTGAGATCGCCTGCACTTGGCAACACACGTGCGAGCAAATGCGCAACGACTTCAGAGTCAGTATCAGAAGAAAGTTTCACGCCCGCATTTGTGAGTTCTTCACGAAGTTCGGTGAAGTTCTCAATGATGCCGTTGTGGATGATCGCGACCGATCCATCTTCGCTGACATGCGGATGAGCATTGCGATCGGTTGGGCCGCCGTGGGTAGCCCAACGGGTATGGCCGATGCCGGTGGTGGAGTCAGGAAGTGGGTCTTCGCCCAACAGGGTTTCCAGATTGACCAACTTGCCGGCCTTCTTACGGGTATCAAGAGCGCCATCAGCCAGCACTGCTACTCCCGCAGAGTCATAGCCGCGATATTCCAGCCGGCGCAGGCCAGCCACGACGATCTCCAGAGCCTGCTTTTGCCCGACATATCCCACGATCCCGCACATAGGGCCCAGCCTACGGGGCGCACGGTGTTGGATAGGCCCATGCTGAGCCTGCGCGTGAGTACAACTGTCCAACTCAGCCCTGCCGTGGAATCGCTGCTGATCTCTGAGGCCCACATCAGTAGCTTGACCGTGCTGCGCGGAGCCAGTGTGCAACCCAAGGGTGACGTGTTCATTGCCGATATCCCCCGCGAGCGAGCCAATGACATCGTTGATCAACTTCGGGCCCTAGGTGTGCATTACGAGGGCACTATTGCCCTCAACCACGTGGAAACCTGGATTTCCCAGACTGGCTACCACGTAGAGGAACAGGCACCCGGGCAAAGCGCAGATGCCGTGGTCTGGGCTGAGGTCACCGAACGGGCCTACGACGACAGTGAACTCAATTGGACCTATCTGAGTTTCATGATTCTTGCCACCCTCTTGGCCTCCATAGCGATTCTTACCGATTCAACAATCGTGCTGATCGGTGCGATGGTTCTTGGCCCAGAGTTCGTGCCGATTGCCGCCTTAGGGCTGGCCTTGGTACGCAAACGCCCAATGCTCCTGCGTCAGGCGCTGCGCACGTTAATCATTGGGTTCACGATTTCAATTGCGTTCACCACCGTGGTGGCAGTCATCTTGAATCTGACCAACATCGTGGACTTCAGCGAATTAAATTCAGCTCGACCTGGCACCAATTTCATCTACAACGTGAACTGGTGGTCACTTGCGGTTGCGGTTATCGCTGGTGCCGCTGGCGTGCTCTCGCTTACCTCGTCAAAAGGCAGTGGGCTCATCGGAGTATTTATTTCTGTCACCACAATCCCAGCATCCGGAAATATTGCTCTGGGGGTGGCTTATGGGGTGTGGAGCCAAGTCTTAGGTAGCAGTGCCCAGTTGATAGTGAACATCACCGGTATGGCTATCGCTGGTTGGCTGACCTTGGTACTTCAGCAAAAACTTTGGAAGAGCCCTATCCAAGTGAAAGCTCGGCCAACACCACGGCAGCGAGCTGATCAGTAATTCGTTGTGCAAGCTCTTGGCTCGGCGCTTCAACCATCACGCGGATAACCGGCTCTGTTCCTGATGAACGCAGCAATACTCGACCAGTTGCACCAAGTTCAACTTCCGCAGCAGTAACTGCCGCAGCAACACTGGCATTGTTTACTAATGCTGCTTTATCAACACCGCGTACATTCACAAGAACTTGAGGCAGCTTCTCTACTCGCGCAGCTAATTGCGCCAGCGATTCCTTGGTTTGCGCCATGCGTGCCATCAAATGCAGTGCAGTAAGTAAGCCATCGCCAGTGGTTGCGTGTTCAAGCATCACGACGTGGCCACTTTGTTCACCACCGAGAGCAAGGCCATCAGCCTTCATTGCCTCAAGTACGTAGCGATCACCAACACCGGTTTCAATCACTGTGATGTTGTGAGCTTGCATTGCAATCTTGAATCCAAGATTTGCCATCACGGTTGCAACAACAGTGTTGTTGGTGAGTGTTCCGGCATCACGCATCGCAATAGCCAGAATCGCAAGTATGTGATCGCCATCGATTTCATTGCCATCAGCATCAATAGCAAGACAACGATCAGCATCGCCATCATGGGCAATACCAAGATCAGCTTTGTGTTCGCGCACTGCAGCCTGCAGATCACCAAGGTGGGTACTGCCGCAGTTGTCATTGATATTTAAGCCATCTGGTTGCGCATGAATGGCAATGACGTGCGCGCCTGCGCGTTCATATACATCTGGAGCAATGAAAGAGGCTGCACCGTTAGCGCAGTCAACAACAACCTTGATTCCATCAAGTCGATGCGGCGTTGATGCCAACAACATCTCTTCATAGAGAACTGCAGCATCTGCTTCGACGACTACGCGACCAACATCGCCGCCAAGCGGTCGATCCCACTCTTCACCCATACGCGCTTCGATGGCATCTTCAATGACATCGTCGAGTTTGTGTCCACCGCGTGCGAAGAATTTAATACCGTTGTCAGGCATTGGGTTATGGGATGCCGAAAGCATCACGCCGAGATCACATTCAAGTTTGTCGGTTAAAAATGCAACCGCCGGTGTCGGTGTCACTCCTAAGAGAATGACATCAACACCGGCGCTTGCTAAACCTGCTACAACTGCTGCTTCAAGAAATTCACCGCTTACGCGGGAATCGCGACCAACAACAGCGCGGGGACGATGGCCTTCAAAGGCACCAACATCACCCAGAACATGGGCAGCTGCAACAGCAAGATCTAATGACAGTTCAGCGGTGAGATCGCGATTAGCGAGCCCGCGCACTCCATCAGTGCCGAAGAGCCGACCCAATGGATTAGCGCTTGCTGTACTGGGAAGCCTTACGTGCCTTCTTCAGACCGTACTTCTTACGTTCCTTGGCACGTGGATCACGAGTAAGGAAGCCAGCCTTCTTCAATGAAGGGCGGTTGCCGTCACGATCGATCTCGTTGAGTGCGCGTGCAACACCGAGGCGAAGTGCACCAGCTTGACCGGAAACACCGCCACCGTTGATGCGTGCAATGACGTCGAACTTGCCCTCGCCACCGGTGGTCGTGAATGGATCATTCACTTCCTGCTGGTGAACCTTGTTAGGGAAGTAATCGTCAAGCTCACGACCGTTGATGGTCCACTTGCCGGTGCCAGGAACGATGCGCACGCGAGCAATTGCTTGCTTACGACGACCGGTTGCGCCTGCAGGTGCAACAACAATGTCGCGGGTAACGACAGCGCGTGCTGGGGTCTCTGAGGTGTACTCAGATGGAATCTCTTCTTCGATGTCGATGTCGACGTCTTCGATCGTGGCCTCTGACACTGCCATTTCCTCTTCGTTAAGTTCCGGCTTGGGGGTGACTACTGAGCGATCTGGGTGATCACAAATGGCTGTGGAGCCTGCGCAGCATGTGGGTGATCGGGTCCGCCGTACACCTTTAGCTTCGTGAGCTGCTGCTTGCCGATCTTGTTGTGAGGGATCATGCCCTTCACAGCCTTTTCAACAGCCTTGCGTGAATCATTAGCAAGTAAGTCGGTGTACGAGGTCGACTTCATGCCGCCTGGGTAACCGGAGTGGTGATACGCCTTCTTCTGCTCACGCTTTTGACCCGTCAACGCGACCTTGTCAGCGTTGATGATGATGACGAAGTCACCTTGGTCCATATGCGGTGCATATGTGGTCTTGTGCTTGCCGCGTAGCAAATCTGCTGCATGCGTTGCAAGGCGTCCGAGAACGACATCGGAAGCGTCAATAACGTGCCAGGTGCGAGTTACCTCACCGGCCTTTGGGCTGTACGTGCGCACGGGACGCCACCTTCATAGTTGATTCGGACTGCTGATTATGACTTCAGGGCATTCGGGGAAGCACTGAAGCGACCCCAAAGAGTACCCAGTAAGGGCGCTTTACGCCAAATTGGGGTACCCCTTCCCCACGAACCCAGAGCATTAGCCCTGATCAGGGTTGCGTTTGGTGCGGGTGATGAGCTGGCGGGCCATCATCTGGTCGGCTTCGGGGTAGCCCACTTCTTCTAGCACCAAGGGGTGCGCCGGCATCACTTCAGGGCTCAACGTGCGGTCTTTTGAAGCCAAAATCATCGCTGGCCAATCAACTGACCTGCGCCCATCTCCCACCGGGATCATGGCGCCTACCAGGCTGCGCACCATTGAATGACAAAACGCATCCGCCTGCACAGTCATCACGCAGATTGCACCTTCGCGATGCCACTCGAGCTTTTCTACCTCGCGCACTGATGTTGATGCATCGCGTGGGCGGCAATAGGCAGTGAAATCTTGTAAGCCCATTAACCCTTGCGCTGCTTGATTCATTGCATCAATATCAAGCCGCTTGTAGTGGAATAACGTTTGATGACGCGTCAAAGGATTCATTTCATCTGACACATCGCACACGCGATAGGAATACCTGCGCCATAACGCTGAAAAGCGTGCATCAAAGCCGTAAGGCGCTTCTTGAATTGAGTGGATGCGAATATCTTCAGGGAGCGCGCGATTTAATCGCGCAGGATCTTCAAGGCGCGCAACATGTTCTGGACTTAAGTCGACATGAATGACTTGACCGCGTGCATGGACTCCAGCATCAGTGCGGCCTGCAACAAAGATTTCAACCTTTGAATGCGTCAGGTAATTAAAGACGCGCAGGATTTCGCCTTGAACCGTGCGCAAATCCTTTTGAACTCCATAGCCAAAAAACCCTGCACCGTCATATGAAAAATCAATGCGCAAACGGATCAGCCCGTCCCCAGGTAGATCGGGGACGGGCTGATCAATGATCTGCGTTGACAGGACTATTCCTTGTCAGTTGCTTCTTCTGATACTTCAGCTTCTACAACCACTTCTTCAACTACTTCTGGAGTCTGTTCAACAACCACGGTCTCTTCAACCTTGGTCTCGACTGCAGGAGCAGCAGCTTCCTTAGCTGCACGCTTGGTTGCGCCAGTAGCTTCTGCAACGACCTGCTCAAGCATTGGCTCGCAGAGCTCAATGATTGCCATAGGTGCGTTGTCGCCCTTGCGGTTACCAATCTTGGTGATGCGGGTGTATCCACCTGGACGACCGACATACATCGGTGCAATCTCAGTGAACAGCGTGTGCACGACTGACTTGTCGCGTACGACCTGCAATACCTGACGACGGTTGTGGATGTCGCCGCGCTTTGCCTTGGTGATCAAACGCTCCGCCAATGGGCGAAGGCGCTTGGCCTTAGCTTCGGTCGTGGTGATGCGTCCGTTCGCAAACAGCGACGTGGCGAGGTTCGCCAAGATCAACCGCTCGTGAGCTGGACCGCCGCCGAGGCGGGGACCCTTGGTTGGGGTAGGCATCGTCTTTCTCCTGTCAGTTTCGAAAAATCAGTAGTGCGATTTAGAGCTGTTCGTCCTCGGCAAATGCCAAGTCGTCATCAAGATCTTCATCGTCGTCGTAGTTAGCAAATGCTGATGGATCGAACCCTGGAGGGCTGTCCTTAAGTGCCAAGCCCAAGCTCACAAGCTTGACCTTGACTTCGTCGATTGACTTTGCGCCAAAGTTACGGATGTCGAGCAAATCAGCCTCGCTGCGGGTGATGAGTTCACCAACGGTGTGGATGCCTTCGCGCTTCAAGCAGTTGTATGAACGAACGGTCATATCAAGCTGCTCAATTGGAGTCGAAAGCTGCTCAGCAACAAAGGTGTCTGTTGGTGATGGGCCAATGTCAATGCCTTCAGCATCAACGTTGAGCTCACGAGCCAAACCGAAGAGTTCAACCAAGGTCTTACCTGCTGATGCAACTGCATCTGCTGGGCGAATTGAATGCTTGGTCTCGACATCGATCACGAGCTTGTCAAAGTCGGTGCGCTGCTCAACACGAGTAGCTTCAACCTTGTAGGTGACCTTGAGTACTGGTGAGTAGATCGAGTCAACAGGAATGCGACCGATTTCCTGACCAGCTTGCTTGTTCAACGTTGCTGATACGTAGCCGCGGCCACGCTCGACAACGAGTTCAATCTCAAGCTTGCCCTTGTCGTTGAGCTCTGCAATGTGCAGACCTGGGTTATGTACTTCAACACCTGCTGGTGGCTGAATGTCAGCTGCAGTAACGGCACCTGGACCTTGCTTGCGCAAGTACATAACAACTGGCTCATCGTGTTCTGATGAAACAACGAGCTGCTTGATGTTCAAGATCAACTCGGTGACGTCTTCTTTGACACCTGGGATTGTGGTGAACTCATGCAACACGCCATCAACGCGGATGCTGGTTACTGCTGCACCTGGGATTGATGAAAGCAGGGTGCGGCGAAGTGAGTTACCAAGGGTGTAACCGAAACCTGGCTCGAGTGGCTCAAGCACAAAACGCGAGCGGAACTCGCTAATTGGCTCTTCGGTGAGCACTGGACGCTGGCTAATGAGCACGTGTCTTCCTTCCCGCGACGACCATTATTTGAAGTCGCGATTTTGTCGAGTAGTTAGGGCGTTCCAACTACTAGGGATTACTTGGAGTAGAGCTCGACGATCAGCTGTTCGGTAACAGGGGTGTCGATGATTGCGCGCGATGGAAGTGCGTGCACGAGGATGCGCATCTTTGATGGGATCACTTCGAGCCATGCTGGCACTGGGCGATCACCGATCTCTGCATGTGCAATCACAAATGGCGTCAGTTCGCGTGATGCAGGTGCAACCTCAACGATGTCAGCAGCACTGACGCGGAAGGAAGGAATGTTGACCTTCTTGCCGTTCACGAGGAAGTGACCGTGGGTTACCAACTGGCGTGCCATGTCACGGGACTTTGCAAAGCCAGCGCGGAACACCACGTTGTCAAGGCGAGTCTCGAGAATGACGAGCAGGTTTTCACCGGTCTTACCTGATTGGCGAGCAGCTTCAACGAAGTAGTTCGAGAACTGCTTCTCAAGCACACCGTACATACGGGTTGCCTTTTGCTTTTCGCGCAACTGGAGCAGGTACTCAGAATCCTTTGAGCGACCGCGACCGTGTTGGCCTGGTGGGTAAGGACGCTTTTCGAATGGGCAAGCTGGTGACTCGCACTTAGCTCCCTTAAGGAACAACTTCATCTTCTCGCGACGGCACCGCTTGCAATCGGCAGCTGTATAACGCGCCATGGTTTGTGTTCTCCTGTTTTCTTACGCGCGATTAAACGCGACGACGCTTTGGTGGACGGGTGCCGTTGTGAGGCGCTGGGGTGACGTCGGCGATTGAACCAACTTCAAGACCAGTTGCCTGCAACGAACGGATAGCGGTTTCGCGGCCTGAGCCTGGACCCTTAACGAACACGTCAACCTTGCGCATGCCGTGTTCCATTGCGCGACGTGCTGCAGATTCTGCTGCGAGCTGTGCGGCGAATGGGGTGCTCTTACGTGAACCCTTGAAACCAACCTGGCCAGCGCTTGACCATGCAATGACTGCGCCTGTTGGGTCAGTGATCGAGACGATCGTGTTATTGAACGTGCTCTTGATGTGAGCATGGCCGTGGGCCACGTTCTTCTTCTCCTTGCGGCGAATCTTCTTCGCCGCGCCCTTCTGTCCTGCCTTGGGTGCCATGTGTATGTATCTCCTAGAAGTCCGGTAGAGACCAGCGAATTACTTCGCGGCCTTCTTCTTGCCAGCGACGGTCTTACGAGGACCCTTACGAGTACGCGCGTTGGTATGGGTGCGCTGGCCGCGGACCGGAAGGCCCTTACGGTGGCGAAGACCCTGGTAGCAACCAATTTCCACCTTGCGGCGAATGTCAGCTGCAACCTCGCGGCGAAGATCGCCTTCAACCTTGAGGTTCTGATCGATCCAATCGCGCAGAGCAAGAGTCTGATCGTCGGTGAGGTCCTTGGACTTCATTTCTGGATCAATGCCCGTGGCGGTGAGGGCAGCGGAGGCCTGTGAGCGGCCAATGCCATAGATATAGGTAAGTGCGATTGCCATGCGCTTTTCGCGCGGCAGATCGACACCAACAAGACGTGCCATGTGACGTTCTCTCTTCTTCTCATGCACGGGGTTTCGATTGAAGTACCAGCCCTGACCGTCAGATCAGGTCTTGAGCCCCGTGGCTCAAGGTGTCGTCCCAGTTACCTGGGGGTCGGGTACTTCACAGTTGAGGTCGTACGGGATTTCTCCCCGCATTGACCCTCGTCAGGTATTAGCCCTGACGCTGCTTGTGGCGAGTGTTCTCGCAGATCACCATGACGCGGCCATGGCGACGAATGACCTTGCACTTATCGCAGATCGGCTTGACGCTTGGGTTCACCTTCATGATGTTTTGCCAGTCCTCGTGTGGTTATTTGTAGCGATAGACAATGCGGCCGCGGGTGAGGTCATACGGTGAAAGTTCAACAACTACGCGGTCATCAGGCAGGATGCGGATGTAGTGCATTCGCATCTTGCCGCTGATATGCGCAAGAACTTTGTGACCGTTGTCCAACTCCACGCGAAACATCGCATTAGGCAAAGACTCCATGATCGTGCCCTCAAGCTCGATCGCTCCGTCTTTTTTACCCATGCTTTTGCATCGTCCTTCGTTGTGGTGGGCGCTTTCATTGGAAACCCCGGACATACGTCATCCACCAAAACATCAGGTGGCGGGTAGTTGGGGAAGCCAACGACAGCCTGCAAAGTCTAGGGGGCGAAGTTCCCAACGTCCAATCGGGGTGATTTACCCGAATTGTCGGAAGTCTTTCTGCTCCAACTATGGACTTTAGCCTCTAACACCTATACCCCTGTGGGGTATAGGCTCCTCAGTGAGCAGCCAATTGATCGATTGGCGCTGGAGGCAAGGAGCACGCAATGGCAAGAACCGTGATTTTGGGCGCTGGGATCGCTGGTCACACCGCCGCGCTGCACCTTCGTCGGATGCTGGGTAAGGAACACGAAGTCGTAGTGGTCGCCCCCAACTCGAAGTGGAACTGGATCCCTTCAAATATTTGGGTTGGCGTCGGGCAGATGAGCGTCAAGCAAGTCACGTTCCCTCTTGCACCTATTTATAAGCGAAAAAACATTGAGTTCCACCAAGCACTTGGGATCGAGCTTCATCCCGAAGGCTCGCCTGCCCAATCGCACCCACACGTCACGGTGCGTTACACCGATCCAGCACGCGAAGGTCAAGAAGCCAATCTCGAATATGACTTTCTCATCAATGCCACCGGACCAAAACTGAACTTTGGCGCAACCCCGGGGTTGGGACCCGATGGTTACACCTGGTCAGTGTGCACCGCAGGCCACGCGACTGAAACTGCGAAAGCCTTTGATGAAGTCATCGACAAACTTAAAGCCGGTCAACACCAAACACTCTTGATCGGTATGGGGCATGGCACGTGTACATGTCAGGGCGCCGCGTTTGAGTACACCTTCAATGTTGAGCATGAACTTGTGAAAGAAGGCGTTCGCGACAAGGCCGAGGTCATCTACATCACCAACGAAGCACAGCTTGGTGACTTCGGAATGGATGGGATGAATTTCGGCCATAAAGACCAAATTATTCCGAGCCAGACGTTCACTGAATCGCTCTTTCATGAACGTGGCGTCAAAGCAATCATGTCTGCGCACATTGAAAAAGTTGAACCTGGTGTTGCGCATTACGAGCAAATAGATGGCACTAAATCCGAGCAGTCCTTTGACTTCGCAATGTTGCTTCCACCCTTTCGTGGCGTCGACATGAAGGCCTTTGATGCCAACAACAATGACATCACTGCTGAGGTTTTTGCGCCGAGTGGTTTCATGAAAGTTGATGCCGACTACACCGCTAAACCGTACGAAGAGTGGAAAGCAAGTGACTGGCCCAAGACCTACCAGTCAGTGAAATATGACAACGTTTGGGCAGCTGGCATCGCATTCGCTCCCCCACATCAGATGTCACGCCCCCGAACCACTCCAAATGGCACGGTGATCGCACCGGCACCACCGCGCACCGGCATGCCATCAGGCGTCATTGGTCGAGCCGTTGCGCAAAGCATTGCCGAACGCATCAAGCACGGAGCCGAAGGCAAGGTTCACACTGCATCAATGGCAGACATGGGTGCGGCCTGTATCGCTTCTGCAGGTAAAGGTTGGCGCACGGGAACCGCTGCAGCGATGACGGTATTCCCGATCATTCCTGACAAAGAAAAGTACGGCGAGATGGGTCGAGATACCAAGGAGACCTACGGCGAAATTGGTTTGAGCGCGCACTGGATGAAAGTGATGTTGCATTACCTCTTCATCTACAAAGCAAAAGCTCGCCCGTTTTGGTACTTAATCCCCGAATAGAAGGTGAGTCACTCATGTCTACTCTCGAAACATTTCCCAATGCACCATTACCAACGGCCAAAGATCTCAAAGCGCGCAAGAACCTGTTTGTGCAGTTGTTTCGCTTTGCTGGCTTGAACCTCAAGATGATCGGCATGATCAACAAGGGTCATCACTAACAAACTAGCCGCGAGGAACGATGGTGAAACGCAAGGTCATTTGCACTGGGCTACCAATGGCCGCTTCGCGTGCACCAACCATCGTTCCCGTTGACTGCGCATTCGAGTACGCACCTGAACCTTGCAAGAAACTCATCACGCCATGGAACTTGGTCTTGGTTCCAGCAGCCACAGGGATAGCCAAAGCCTGTCCGTCAACATGGAATGCCAACTGGGCTCCATCAGCACGGGTAATTGTGTAGTAGCCATTGAATGGTCCACTGTCGTTCTTGTAGGCCACGTCACCTTGCAGGCGAATCGAAACTGGCTCTTTACCCCAGTTCGCCACACCCTTGAGGTCATTCCAGCCGTACTTCACATTGCCAATGGTGTTCAGGCTGGTGCCGACACTTGTCAGTGTCGTAACGAGTACGACCTCCTGAGCGGCAGGCGCTGCTTGAGCAGGTGCCGCTACAACAATTGCGAATACTGCAAACGCTGCAGCGAGAACTTTCTTCATGGTTGACCAGACCTTTCTAGAGACGAACTTCATCGAGTGCAGTGAGCACCCACGGACCTTCTTGCGTAATTGCAACCGTGTGTTCCCAATGGGAAGCCCAGGAACGGTCCTCAGTGACAACCGTCCAACCGTCTTGAAGCACTTCAACCTCTGGCGAACCAATGGTGACCATTGGTTCAATTGCTAACACCATGCCAACTTTCAACACTGGACCGCGGCCTGCAGTTCCATAGTTAGGAATCGGTGGCTGCATGTGCATTGATGTACCGATGCCATGGCCAACGTAATCTTCCAGAATTCCGTAGTTTCCAGCGGCTCTTACAACAGTTTCAACAGCATGGCCGATATCAGAAAGCCGATTTCCAGCACGCGCTTGACCAAGGCCAGCCCACAATGACTGTTCAGTTACTTTAGAAAGCTTCATCACATCAGGCTTTGCATTGCCTACCATCACACTGATCGCTGCATCCCCATGCCAACCATTGACAATTGCACCGCAGTCGATCGAAATGATGTCGCCGTCAATCAGTTGGCGATCACTAGGAATGCCATGCACCACTTCTTCGTTAATTGACGAACAGATAGCAGCGGGGTAACCGTGATAACCCAAGAACGAAGGCGTTGCATTTGAGGAACGAATAACTTCATGGGCAATTGCATCGAGTTCTTTTGTCGTGACGCCCGGCGCTACAGCTGCTTCAACTGCCTGCAACGCGTTGGCAACAACCAAGCCGGCTGCACGCATGAGCAAAATTTGCTCAGGTGATTTGAGCTGAATTTTTTCTTTCTTGTGAAAGACCACGAGCGCTATGCACCAAGTGCAAGAAGAAGCCGTGCAGTGACTTCATCGACTGCACCCATACCGTCAACACGCACCAAGATGTCACGTGCTTCGTACACCGCAGTCAGTGGAGCTGTCTGCTCTGCGTACACCTCAAGGCGACGGCGAATGACATCTTCGGTGTCATCTGCTCGGCCTTGTTCTTGCGCACGTTTCACTAAACGAGTTACAACCTCGTCGACATCAACAGTCAGTTCAACGGCGCGATCAATAGCCAAGCCATCTGACTTCAACATTTCGTCGAGTTCACCGACCTGCTCAAGGGTGCGTGGGTAACCGTCGAGCAAAAAGCCAGGACGGCAATCGTCTTGACTGAGGCGGTCGCGCACCATGGCATTGGTGACGCCATCAGGAACGTATTCGCCGGCATCCATGTAGCGCTTGGCTTCAATGCCCAGCGGAGTGCCTTCGGTGACATTGGCGCGAAAGATGTCGCCCGTTGAGATGTGAGGGATCCCCAATCGGGCAGCGAGCCCAACAGCTTGAGTGCCTTTGCCAGCCCCTGGCGGTCCCATAAGTACTAAACGCATTGTGCAATAACTCCTAGCGAAGGAAACCTTCGTAATTACGTTGCTGAAGCTGAGCTTCGATCTGCTTCACCGTGTCCAAACCAACGCCCACCATGATCAGCAAGCTCGTACCGCCGAAGATGAACTGACTCGAGACGCCAAGGTAACCAAAGGCGAACACTGGGAGCACCGCAATGATGCCCAGATAAAGCGAGCCAGGTGCAGTCAAACGAGTCAGGACGTAGTCCAAGTAATCCGCAGTGGGTTTGCCTGCCCGAATACCTGGAATAAAGCCACCGTATTTCTTCATGTCGTCGGCAACTTCAACGGGGTTGAAGGTGATTGACACATAGAAATAACAGAAGAACACAATCAGCAAGAAGTAGGTCAGCAGGTAAATCGATCCGCTACCGCTTCCGAAGTTTTGCTGGATCCATTGTGCCCAACCTGCCGTGCTGCCCGTGAGTTGCACAAACAAGGTCGGAATAAAGAGCAAGGAAGAAGCGAAGATCACTGGAATAACACCAGCCATGTTCACCTTCAATGGAATGTATGTGGAGGTGCCGCCATACATCTTTCGACCGACCATGCGCTTGGCGTACTGCACCGGTATGCGTCGTTGCGCTTGCTCAACAAATACGACCAGTGCCATCACCAGCACACCAATGCCGATCGTGATCGCGAAGGTGAACGCTCCCTTGCTGCCCCACACCGATGCGAACTGTGAGGGAACAGTGGCAATGATCGAGGTGAAAATCAGGATCGACATACCGTTGCCAACGCCACGCTCGGTAATAAGTTCGCCGAACCACATGATCACGGCCGTACCAGCAGTCATCGCCAACACCATGACAAGAATGATCCAGATGCCTTGGTTTGGCACAATGTTTTCATTACACCCACTGAAGAGTGCTCCAGGAGTGCGAGCGAGCGACAGAATCGCCGTCGACTGCAACACCGCAAGCGCAATCGTTAAATAGCGCGTGTACTGGGTGATCTTTGCTTGGCCGGCTTGACCGTCTTTTTTCAAGGTTTCAAGACGCGGAATCACCACGGTCATCAACTGAATGATGATGCTTGCGGTGATGTACGGCATGATGCCGAGCGCAAAAATGGACAGTTGCAGCAATGCGCCGCCACTGAAGAGGTTGATCAGCGCGTAAACCGAGTTTCCCTGAACAACGTCAATACAGCGTTGAACTGCCGAGTAATCAACACCGGGAGTCGGTACAACCGAGCCCAAGCGATAGATCGCGAGAAGACCAAGGGTGAACAGAATCTTCGCTCGAAGATCCGGTGTACGCAGGGCAGCCCCGAACGCACTGATGTGCACTGTGCCTCCTGCTTAGCTTTCGGTGACGGTCCCACCTGCGGCGACGATCTTGTCGCGCGCAACGGAGGAAAACGCATCTGCGCTGACCTTGATGGCTACTGCAATATCGCCTTGTCCGAGAACCTTAACTGGGTGTCCCTTACGGACAGCGCCCTTGGCTACCAGATCATCAACGGTGACGTCGCCACCCGTTGGGAAGAGCTTGGCCAACATTGCAACGTTGACAACCTGGAACTCAACCTTATTTGGGTTCTTGAAACCCTTGAGCTTTGGAAGGCGCATATGCAATGGCATCTGGCCGCCTTCGAAGCGAGCAGGAACCTGGTAACGAGCCTTGGTGCCCTTGGTGCCACGACCAGCGGTTTTACCCTTTGAGGCTTCACCGCGACCCTTGCGGGTGCGCTCGGTCTTAGCGCCCGGAGCTGGACGTAAGTGATGGACCTTGAGTGCCATGGTTACTCAACCTCTTCAACAACGACGAGATGCTGCACGGTGTTCACCATGCCGCGGATTTCTGGGCGGTCTTCTTTGACCACAGTGTCATTGATGCGCTTCAAACCCAATGAACGCAACGTGTTGCGCTGGGTAGCAGTGCCACCAATTTCAGACTTCTTCTGAGTCACCTTTAACCGTGCCATTAGCTTTCCGTCCCTGCTGCCATAGCGCGCAGCAAACGAGCTGGCGCGACGTCTTCAAGAGGCAAACCGCGACGAGCTGCAACCTGAGCTGGTGATTCCAAGCCCTTCAATGCAGCAATCGTGGCATGCACGATGTTGATGGCGTTGTCTGATCCCATTGACTTGCTCAGGATGTCGTGCACTCCTGCGCATTCCAATACGGCGCGAACTGGGCCACCAGCAATAACACCGGTACCAGGAGCAGCTGGGCGCAGCATGACTACGCCTGCGGCTGCTTCACCTGTGATTGGGTGAGGAATCGTGCCCTGGATGCGAGGAACCTTGAAGAAATGCTTCTTGGCTTCTTCAACGCCCTTTGCAATCGCTGCAGGTACTTCCTTCGCCTTGCCGTAGCCCACGCCAACCATGCCGTTGCCGTCGCCGACAACCACAAGTGCGGTGAAGCTAAAGCGACGACCGCCCTTTACGACCTTGGCCACGCGGTTAATCGCGACCACACGCTCAACGAATGCGGACTTCTCTTCGCGAGGAGCGCGCTCCTTGCGATCCTTGCGCTCGCCTGCTCCGCCTTCGCGTCGCTGGGTTGCTGCCATGGTGTTTCCTCTTCCCTACTTGTCCGAATACGTCTTAGAAGTCCAGTCCACCTTCGCGGGCGCCCTCAGCGAGAGCGGCCACACGACCGTGGTACTTGTTACCGCCGCGGTCAAACACAACTGCGTCGATGCCGGCCTTCTTGGCGCGATCGGCGACCAGCTGGCCAACCTTGCGTGCCTTTGCGCTCTTGTCGACGGCGTCGACACGAAGGTCGGCTTCCATCGTTGAGGCTGATGCCAACGTCAAACCCTGGGTGTCGTCGACAACCTGAGCCACGAGGTGGCGTGCTGATCGGGTTACAACCAAGCGTGGACGCTCGGCAGTACCTGAAACCTTCTTGCGTACGCGGATGTGGCGACGCTTGCGGCCAATGACATTTTTGTTGCCCTTGCCAAGCTTGACACCGTACTTGCTCACTTCTTACCAGCCTTTCCAGCCTTGCGGCGGATGACTTCACCCTCGTAACGCACACCCTTGCCCTTGTATGGCTCTGGTGGACGAATCTTGCGGATGTTGGCGGCAACTTCGCCGACCTTTTGCTTGTCGATGCCCGCGATCTTCAACTTCACTGGGCTTTCCACCACGAAGGAAATGCCTTCAGGTGCAGGTACCAATACTGGATGGCTAAAGCCGAGCTGGAACTCAAGGTCAGTGCCCTTTGCCGCAACGCGGTAACCGGTGCCAACGAGTTCTAGAGACTTTTCAAATCCTGTGGTTACACCGATCACCATGTTGGAGATCAATGTGCGGCTCAAACCGTGCAATGCACGTGAACGACGCTCATCGTTTGGACGAGCAACCGTGACCACACCATCTTCGATGGAGGCAACGATTGGCTCAGCCACAACGATGCTCAAGGTTCCCTTAGGACCCTTGACAGTGACGTTTTGGCCAGCGATGTCAACAGTGACACCAGCAGGAACGGTGATTGGGAGACGACCGATGCGTGACATCAGATAACCCCCTACCAGACGTAGGCGAGGACTTCCCCACCTACGCCTTTCTGCTGTGCCTGACGGTCGGTAAGCAGACCGTTAGAAGTTGACAGGATTGCAATGCCAAGGCCACCGAGAACGCGAGGCAATGCAGTGCTCTTTGCGTAGACGCGAAGGCCAGGCTTGGAAACGCGACGCAATCCAGCGATTGAACGCTCACGGCTAGGGCCGTACTTGAGATTGAGTGTCAACGTCTTGCCAACGGTTTCGTCGTTTTCGCTGAAATCGGCGATGTAACCCTCACGCTTCAAGATTTCTGCAATGTGCAGCTTGATCTTGCTGTGAGGCATCGACACGGAGTCGTGGTAAGCAGAGTTAGCGTTGCGCAAGCGCGCAAGCATGTCTGCAATCGGGTCAGTCATTGTCATGTTTTTGGCCTAAGGCCTTCCTCGCTGCGGTTTCCGTTAGGACCTTCAGCGTCGTGGTTTACCAGCTGCTCTTTGTCACACCTGGCAGTTCGCCAGCGTGTGCCATTTCACGGAGACAAATACGGCACAGGCCGAACTTGCGATAGACAGAATGCGGACGGCCGCACTTGTTGCAACGTGTGTAGCCGCGAACCTTGAACTTCGGCTTTGCTTGTTGCTTATTGATGAGTGCTTTCTTCGCCATGGCTCAGGCCTCCTTGAACGGGAATCCGAGAAGGCGAAGCAAGGCGCGGCCTTCATCATCGGTCTTCGCAGTGGTGACAAGAGTGATGTCCATGCCACGGGTGCGATCGATCTTGTCTTGGTCGATCTCATGGAACATTGACTGCTCGGTGAGACCAAAGGTGTAGTTACCGTTGCCGTCAAAGTGCTTTGGTGACAGGCCGCGGAAGTCACGGATACGAGGAAGCGCAAGTGAAAGCAAACGATCCAAGAATTCCCACATACGATCGCCACGAAGAGTCACATGTGCACCAATTGGCTGGCCTTCGCGCAACTTAAACTGTGCGATCGACTTACGTGCCTTGGTGACCTGTGGCTTTTGGCCTGTGATCTCGGTGAGGTCGCGGATTGCGCCTTCGATGAGCTTTGAGTCACGAGCAGCTTCGCCGACACCCATGTTGACCACAATCTTGACCAACCCTGGGACCTGCATGATGTTTGCGAATTCGAATTCGCTCTTCAGTGCAGGAACGATTTCTGCGCGGTACTTAGCCTTCAAACGAGGTGAAGTTGCAGTAGTCATGCTCAGATGTCCTTACCTGTGCGGCGCGAAACACGGATGCTGCGCTGTGCTTCGTACGTTGAGCCATCTGGACGACGCTTCTCAACGGTTTCCTTACGGAAGCCAATGCGAGTTGGACGACCGTCTTCGGGATCGATGATCATGACGTTTGAGGCATGAATGGGAGCTTCAACCGTGACGATGCCACCGGTCTGAGCGCCGCCGGCGTTCTGACCAATCTTGGTGTGCTTCTTGACACGGTTAACGCCTTCGACAATGACGCGCTGGGCTTGCGGAAATACTTCGATGACCTTTCCCTTGACGCCGCGATCCTTGCCAGAAATAACCTGAACGAGGTCGCCCTTACGGATATTGAGCTGTGACATGGTTACAGCACCTCCGGAGCCAACGAAATGATCTTCATGTATTTCTTGTCGCGCAGTTCGCGACCAACAGGTCCGAAGATGCGAGTGCCGCGAGGCTCTCCGTCAGCCTTGAGGATGACAGCAGCGTTCTCGTCGAAACGGATGTATGAACCATCCGGACGGCGGCGTTCTTTCTTCGTGCGAACGATGACAGCCTTAACGACGTCACCCTTCTTTACGCCTCCACCTGGAATGGCGTCTTTAACAGTGGCGACGATGATGTCACCAATGCCGGCGTAACGGCGCCCTGAGCCACCGAGTACACGAATGCACAAGAGCTCCTTGGCACCCGTGTTGTCGGCGACACGTAGTCGCGACTCTTGCTGAATCACTTCATTCTCCTGATCGTCTGCCGGTTCTCATTTACCGAGCCTGGCGGAACTGACTTACTTGGCCTTTTCGAGGATTTCCACAACGCGCCAGCGCTTTGTCGCTGACAACGGGCGGGTCTCCATCAGAAGCACGCGGTCACCGATACCGGCTGCGTTTGCCTCGTCATGCGCCTTCAGCTTGCTCGTGCGTCGCACGACCTTGCCGTAGAGCGGGTGCTTGAAACGGTCTTCGACCGCAACAACCACTGTCTTGTCCATCTTGTCGCTGACGACAAGACCCTCACGGGTCTTGCGGTATCCGCGCTTGACGTCACTCACACTTGCCTCTTTCGCACTCATGCTGCTCCACCCTGAACTGGGGTGATGCCTAGTTCACGCTCACGCAGGATCGTGTAGATCCGTGCGATGTCTTTGCGCACTGCGCGAAGTCGACCGTGGTTCTCAAGTTGTCCGGTTGCACCTTGGAAGCGAAGGTTGAAGAGTTCTTCCTTTGCTTCACGAAGCTTTGCGGTGAGTTCTGCGTCATCAAGATTACGCAACTCGCCGGCCTGGGTACCTGCTGCCATTAGTTCTCACCTGCTTCGTCGCGCCGAACAATTCGGCACTTCATTGGAAGCTTGTGCATGGCACGGGTCAGTGCTTCATGCGCAATCTTCGCATCTGGGTAATCGAGCTCAAACATGACCCGGCCTGGCTTCACGTTAGCGACCCACCATTCAGGTGAACCCTTACCGGAACCCATGCGAGTTTCTGCTGGCTTCTTGGTCAATGGACGGTCTGGGTAGATGTTGATCCAGACCTTGCCACCACGACGGATATGACGGGTGATCGCGATACGAGCCGATTCAATCTGGCGGTTCGTGATGTACCCATGCTCAAGAGCTTGGAGACCGTAGGTACCAAAGGTCACCTCGGTGCCACCTTTTGCCACACCAGTGCGGCTTGGGTGATGCTGCTTACGGTGCTTCACGCGACGTGGAATCAACATGATTAGCCTTCCGTTCCGACTGCTGCAGCCTCAACTGCAACTGGTGCAGCTTCGGTTGCTTCTACAGCAACAGCTTCAACGGTGCCTGCATCTTCAGCGCGAGGACGACGTGGTCGGCCAGCAGCAGCTGGACCCTTGCCCAAACGTGCTGCAGCAGCTGCTGCTTCACGCTCTGAGCGGGTAGCAAGGGCATCGCCCTTGTAGATCCAGACCTTGACACCAATGCGACCGAAAGTGGTGCGTGCTTCGTAGAAGCCGTAGTCGATGTCTGCGCGCAGGGTGTGCAATGGCACGCGACCTTCGCGGTAGAACTCGGTACGTGACATTTCAGCGCCACCAAGACGACCTGACACCTGAACACGAATGCCCTTAGCGCCGCTCTTCATGGTGCTCTGCATGCCCTTACGCATTGCGCGACGGAATGACACACGTGAGTTCAACTGCTCTGCGATGCCTTGAGCAACCAACTGCGAATCAAGCTCTGGGTTCTTGACCTCGAGGATGTTCAGTTGAACCTGCTTGCCGGTGAGCTTTTCAAGATCGCCACGGATGCGATCTGCTTCGGCGCCACGGCGACCAATCACAATGCCGGGACGGGCAGTGTGAATGTCGATGCGGACACGATCGCGGGTGCGCTCGATTTCAACCTTGGCAATGCCAGCGCGTTCCATGCCTTCAGACAAGACCTTGCGGATCTTGACGTCCTCTTGCACGTAGTCGCGGTAGCGCTGTCCTGGCTTCTGCGAATCAGCAAACCAGCGAGACTTGAAGTCCGTGGTGATTCCGAGGCGGAAACCATGTGGATTTACTTTTTGACCCATGGCCTAATCACCCTTCCTTTTGGTCTGACACAACCACGGTGATGTGGCTGCTGCGCTTGCGGATTCGGTAAGCCCGACCCTGTGAGCGTGGACGGATTCGCTTCATCGTTGGACCTTCGTCAACGTATGCCGCGCTCACGACGAGCGAACGGGCGTCCATCGCGTGGTTGTTCGTTGCGTTTGCAATTGCACTGGCAAGTACCTTGCCAATTGGCTCACTTGCTGCCTGTGGTGCAAATGCCAACACCGCCTGGGCGTCGCTTGCGTTCATGCCTCGAATGAGGTCAATCACGCGGCGCGCCTTCATGGGCGTGACGCGGACGTACCGCGCCTGGGCCCTGGCTTCCATCGCTATCCCCTTGCTTCGTCGTGTAATTCAGTAATTGATGATGTTGAGTGAGCGTTCGCGCTTAGCGACGCTTTGACTTGCGGTCGTCCTTGACGTGACCCTTGAAGGTACGTGTTGGGGCGAACTCACCAAGCTTGTGGCCGACCATGTTTTCGCTGACGAAAACTGGCACGTGCTTACGTCCGTCATGCACTGCCAGGGTGTGACCCAACATTGCAGGAACGATCATTGAGCGACGTGACCAAGTCTTGATCACGTTCTTTGATCCAGACTCGTTTTGTGCGTCGACCTTCTTGAGTAGATGGCCGTCGACAAACGGGCCCTTCTTGAGGCTACGTGGCATGACTTCCCTTAGCGCTTCTTGCCGGTCTTGCGGCGACGGACGATGAACTGATCGCTGGCCTTATTGCGCTTACGCGTACGGCCTTCTGGCTTACCGTTTGGATTCACTGGGTGACGTCCACCGGAAGTCTTACCTTCACCACCACCATGTGGATGGTCGACCGGGTTCATTGCCACACCACGAACGGTTGGGCGCTTGCCCTTCCAACGCATACGGCCGGCCTTGCCCCAGTTGATGTTTGACTGCTCAGCGTTACCAACTTCGCCGATGGTTGCGCGACAGCGCAGATCGACGTTGCGAATTTCGCCAGATGGCATACGCAACTGTGCGAATGGGCCGTCCTTTGCTACCAACTGAATGCTGGTACCAGCTGATCGAGCAATCTTTGCGCCGCCGCCTGGCTTGAGTTCCACAGCGTGAATCACGGTACCGACCGGGATATTGCGCATTGGAAGGCTGTTACCTGGCTTGATGTCGGCTGCAGGGCCGGTCTCAATGAGGTCGCCCTGCTTGAGCTTGTTTGGCGCCAAGATGTAACGCTTCTCGCCGTCCGCGTAGTGCAGCAATGCAATACGTGCGGTGCGGTTTGGATCGTATTCAATGTGCGCAACCTTGGCTGGCACACCATCTTTGTCTGCACGCTTGAAGTCGATGATGCGGTACGCACGCTTGTGACCGCCACCTTGGTGACGAGTCGTGATGCGACCGCTGTTGTTACGTCCACCCTTTTTCGGCAATGGACGAACGAGCGACTTCTCCGGCGTGGAGCGCGTGATCTCGACGAAGTCGGCTACTGACGAGCCACGAAGGCCCGGCGTAGTCGGCTTGTACTTACGGATTCCCATGTCTATTCCTCTGGTGATCGATGGCCGGTCAGGAGACCGGGCCTCCGAAGATGTCGATGCGGTCGCCAGCAGCTACTGAGACGATTGCGCGCTTAGTGTCGGCACGCTTACCAAAACCGGTCTTCGTGCGAAGGCGCTTGCCTTCACGGTTCATGGTGTTGACGGCAAGAACCTTCACACCAAAAACTTCTTCAACTGCGATTTTGATCTGTGTCTTGTTTGCCTTTGGTGAAACGATGAACGTGTACTTGTTCTCGTCGAGAAGTGCGTAGCTCTTCTCTGACACCACTGGTGCAATCAGAATGTCGCGTGGATCTGCGATTCTCATGCCGAAACCTCACCCTCAGTTGCAACAGCCTTCGCGCTTTTACCAGCTGGGCTACCAGCGATGAAGGCTTCGAGTGCATCTTCGGTGAAGAGCACGTGATCATTGACCAACACGTCGTAAGTGTTGAGTTGATCGATGTAAAGCACGTGCACCGTTGGAACGTTGCGCAAGCTCAATGCTGAGATGTCATCGGTACGAGTGATCGCAACGAGTACGCGACCTTCAATGCCAAGCGCCTTGAACAATGCAATTGCTTGCTTTGTCGATGGCGTTGCACCGGTTACGAGTTCAGATACAACATGCACCTTGTTATCGCGAGCGCGATCAGACAAAGCTCCGCGAAGTGCAGCTGCCTTCATCTTCTTAGGTGTGCGCTGTGAGTAATCACGTGGGTGTGGACCATGTGCGACACCGCCACCTGCGTAATGAGGTGCGCGAATCGAACCTTGGCGTGCACGGCCGGTGCCCTTTTGCTTGTAAGGCTTACGGCCACCACCGCGAACTTCACCACGACGCTTGGTGTCGTGTGTGCCCTGGCGTGCCGCAGCAAGCTGCGCAACAACAACCTGGTGGATCAACGGAACGTTGACCTGCACATCGAAGATCTCAGCAGGAAGATCGGCCTTGCCGGCAGCTTTGCCAGCCGGGGTGCGAACGTCAACAGAAGTCATCGTTACGCCTCCTTCACTGCGGTACGGACGAACACAAGTGCGCCCTTAGGTCCTGGAACTGCACCCTTAATCAGGAGCAAACCATTGGTTGCGTCAACCTTTTGAACGATCAGGTTCAATGTGGTCTGACGATCGCCACCCATACGGCCAGCCATCTTCATACCCTTGAACACGCGACCAGGGGTTGAACAACCGCCGATTGAGCCTGGGGAACGGTGCTTGCGAGTCACACCATGCGATGCGCGAAGACCATGGAAACCATGGCGCTTCATGCCGCCGGCAAAACCCTTGCCCTTGGTGGTAGCAACGACGTCGATGCGCTGGCCATCTTCGAAGGTTTCCGCAGTGAGCTCTTGGCCCAATGTGTATTCCGAAGCGTCTGCGGTGCGGATCTCAACGAGGTGGCGGCGAGGCGTAACGCCTGCCTTTTCGAAGTGACCTGCAGCAGGCTTGTTGACCTTGCGTGGATCGATCGCGCCGAAGGCGATTTGGACGGCTGAGTAACCGTCGTTCTCTGGAGTGCGGACCTGGGTCACAACACAAGGACCAGCCTGCACAACCGTGACAGGAACAACTTTGTTGTTCTCATCCCAGACCTGTGTCATGCCGAGCTTGGTGCCCAGTACACCCTTTACGTTGGTGCTCATTGTCTTCGTCGTCCCTACAGCTTGATCTCGATGTCGACACCAGCCGGAAGGTCAAGACGCATCAGCGAATCAACTGTCTTTGGCGTGGGGTCAAGAATGTCAATGAGGCGCTTGTGTGTGCGCATCTCGAAGTGCTCGCGAGAGTCCTTGTACTTGTGAGGTGAGCGAATCACGCAGTACACGTTCTTCTCAGTTGGCAGTGGCACTGGGCCAGCAACCGATGCACCAGTACGAATCACCGTCTCGACAATTTTGCGTGCCGATGAATCGATGACCTCGTGGTCATAGGCCTTAAGCCGGATTCGGATCTTTTGTCCCGCCATGGTGGCTGGTGTCCTTACTTCTCGTGTGCCAATGCTGTGATGTTGCTTTGTGGTGCAGGTCGTACTTTTGAGTTGATGTTGGGGGCGGTTACCCGCCCCCAACAATCAGCTACTAGTTCGTGATCTTGGTGACGCGGCCTGCGCCAACCGTGCGGCCACCTTCGCGGATTGCGAAGCGAAGGCCTTCTTCCATTGCAATTGACTGAATCAGTTCAACTGCCATGTCGGTGTTGTCGCCTGGCATAACCATGTCCTTGCCCTCAGGAAGGGTCACAACACCGGTCACGTCCGTGGTACGGAAGTAGAACTGTGGACGGTAGTTGTTGAAGAACGGCGTGTGACGGCCACCTTCGTCCTTGGAAAGGATGTAGACCGAAGCGTCGAAACCGGTGTGAGGAGTGATTGAGCCTGGCTTGCAGCAAACCTGGCCGCGCTCAACGTCTTCACGCTTGGTGCCACGAAGAAGGAGACCGACGTTTTCGCCAGCTTGACCTTCGTCGAGCAACTTGCGGAACATTTCGACACCGGTGACGGTGGTCTTGACTGGGATACCTGGGCGGATGCCAACGATTTCGATTTCTTCGTTGACCTTGATCATGCCGCGCTCGATACGACCGGTGACAACGGTGCCACGACCGGTGATCGTGAAGACGTCTTCCACTGGCATAAGGAATGGCTTGTCAATTTCGCGCTCTGGCGTTGGGATGTATTCGTCCACTGCGTTCATGAGGTTCATGATCGACTCGCCCCACTTCTCATCACCCTGGAGTGCTGGGAAGGCTGCAACGCGGACCACAGGAATGTCGTCGCCTGGGAATTCGTAGGTTGAAAGAAGTTCGCGAACTTCCATTTCTACGAGTTCAAGAAGGTCTTCGTCATCAACCATGTCGCACTTGTTGAGTGCAACCACGATTGAAGGTACGCCTACCTGACGAGCAAGAAGCACGTGCTCCTTGGTCTGTGGCATTGGGCCGTCGGTAGCTGCAACCACGAGGATTGCGCCGTCCATCTGAGCCGCGCCGGTGATCATGTTCTTGATGTAGTCAGCGTGACCTGGGCAGTCAACGTGAGCGTAGTGACGGCCTTCGGTCTGGTACTCGACGTGTGCGATCGAAATCGTGATACCACGCTGACGCTCTTCAGGCGCCTTATCGATCATGTCGAATGGGGTGAATGGGTTGACGTCTGGGTAACGGTCGTGCAGCACCTTGGTGATCGCAGCAGTCAGGGTCGTCTTGCCATGGTCAATGTGACCAATGGTGCCGATGTTGACGTGCGGCTTGGTGCGCTCAAATTTGGCCTTTGCCATTTGAGTTCTCCCTTGTTGTGTAGCCGTCCGGCGTTATCGCGGATCGGGTTTGGTTTCTTTGGATATGTTTTTTTCTTTTTTGATCCGCGACTATTCGCCGCGAGCCTTAGCGATGATCTCCACCTGCACATTTGAAGGAACCTGTGCGTAGGAGTCAAACTGCATGCTGTACGACGCACGCCCTTGTGTGCGGCTGCGTAGATCGCCTACGTAACCAAACATTTCGGACAGCGGCACAACAGCTTTCACAACACGAGCGCCGGAACGCTCTTCCATGGCCTGAATCTGGCCGCGTCGTGAGTTGAGGTCGCCGATAACGTCGCCCATGAAATCTTCTGGGGTCGTCACTTCAACAGCCATCATTGGTTCCAGGATTACTGCACCAGCCATGCGGGCAGCTTCACGGAACGCCATGGTGCCGGCGATCTTGAATGCGAGTTCTGACGAGTCAACATCGTGGTACGCGCCGTCTTGCAGCGTGACCTTGACGTCAACCATTGGGTAACCAGCAAGCACACCGTTTTCAAGTGAGTCCTGGCAACCTGCGTCAACTGAAGGAATGTATTCGCGAGGAATGCGACCACCGGTCACCTTGTTCACGAATGCGTAGCCACCACCCTCGTCGGTGTTTGGCTCGAGGTCGATGATGACGCGACCGAACTGACCTGAACCACCCGATTGCTTCTTGTGGGTGTAGTCAACCTTTTCGACCTTCTTGGTGATGGTCTCGCGGTACGCAACCTGAGGCTTACCAACGTTTGCTTCAACGTTGAATTCGCGCTTCATACGGTCAACGAGTACTTCAAGGTGAAGTTCGCCCATGCCACCGATGATGGTCTGGCCGGTTTCTTCATCTGAACGCACGTGGAACGTTGGGTCTTCATCAGACAAACGCTGAATTGCAATGCCGAGCTTGTCTTGGTCACCCTTTGACTTTGGCTCAATTGCAATGTGAATCACAGGAGCTGGGAAGGTCATGGATTCCAGAACCACAGGGTTTGCTGGATCGCACAGTGTTTCGCCAGTAGTGGTGTCCTTGAGACCCATCACTGCAACGATGTCGCCTGCGCCCACTGAGTCAATTTCTTCACGCTTGTTCGCATGCATTCGGTAAATCTTGCCAATGCGCTCTTTGCGATCCTTCACGCTGTTGAGCACTGCGGTACCAGTGTTCAAACGGCCTGAGTAAACGCGCACGTAGGTGAGCTTGCCCAAGTGTGGGTCGGTCATGATCTTGAATGCGAGTGCAGCGAATGGTTCTGCGTCACTTGGCTTGCGCTCGATGATGACGTCTTCGGCACCCATCTTGTGACCTTCAACTGCGGTCACGTCAAGCGGGCAAGGAAGGTAAGCAACCACTGCATCGAGCATTGGCTGAACACCCTTGTTCTTGAATGCAGAACCGGTGAGGATTGGGGTCAACTTGTACGCAAGTGTTGCGCGACGAATTGCAGCCTGAATTTCCTCAGTGCTCAAGTCTTCGCCTTCAAGGAACTTCTCCATGATTGCGTCGTCAGCTTCTGAAAGAGTTTCAAGCAACTTCTCGCGGTACTCAGCCGCTTGGTCAGCAAGCTCTGCTGGGATCTCTTCGATTACGTAGTCTTCGCCCTTTTGGGTTTCGCCACGCCAGGTCAATGCCTTCATCGTGATGAGGTCTACAACACCAAGGAAGTCGCCTTCAGCGCCGATAGGAATCTGAAGTACGAGTGGGGTTGCACCGAGGCGCTCAACAATCATGTCAACGCAACGGAAGAAATCAGCACCTGTGCGGTCAAGCTTGTTGACGAAACAGATACGTGGAACAGAGTACTTATCAGCCTGACGCCACACGGTTTCTGACTGTGGCTCAACGCCAGCAACACCGTCGAACACGGTGACAGCACCGTCGAGCACGCGAAGTGAACGCTCTACTTCAACAGTGAAGTCAACGTGACCTGGAGTGTCAATGATGTTGATGGTGTGGTTCTTCCACTCACAGGTGGTAGCAGCTGACGTGATCGTGATGCCACGCTCTTGCTCCTGCTCCATCCAGTCCATCGTTGCGCCGCCGTCGTGAACTTCACCGATCTTGTAGCTAACACCGGTGTAGAACAGGATGCGCTCGGTGGTCGTGGTCTTGCCCGCGTCGATGTGAGCCATGATGCCGATGTTGCGCACCTTGGCCAGATCGAGACTGGTCTGCGTTGACACGAGTGAACTCCGTTGCTTGAGGCGTGATTAAGAAAAGTTGAGGTATTACCAGCGGTAATGAGCGAAGGCCTTGTTGGACTCCGCCATCTTGTGGGTGTCTTCGCGCTTCTTGACGCTTGCGCCAAGACCGTTTGAAGCATCGAGCAGTTCGTTCATCAGGCGCTCGGTCATGGTCTTTTCGCGACGCTGACGTGAGTACGTGATCAACCAACGAAGTGCGAGGGTGGTCGAACGGCCAGCCTTGACTTCTACTGGAACCTGGTACGTCGCGCCACCAACACGGCGTGAGCGAACTTCCAAGGTTGGACGAATGTTGTCGAGTGCGCGCTTGAGCGTCTGCACAGGATCGGTGCCGGTCTTGGCAGCGCAACCTTCGAGAGCGCCATAGACAATCTTTTCGGCTGTTGAACGCTTGCCATCAAGGAGAACCTTGTTGATGAGCTGGGTAACGATTGGTGCCTGGTAGACCGGATCGATGATGATCGGCCGCTTGGGGGCAGGACCTTTACGAGGCATTAGGCCTTCTCCTTCTTCGCGCCGTACTTACTACGGGCTTGCTTGCGGTTCTTGACACCCTGGGTGTCAAGTGCGCCGCGGATGACCTTGTAACGAACACCAGGCAGATCGCGCACACGACCACCGCGGACGAGCACGATTGAGTGCTCCTGCAGGTTGTGGCCAACGCCTGGGATGTAGGCGGTGATTTCGATGCCAGAGGTCAGACGCACACGAGCGACCTTGCGAAGCGCTGAGTTCGGCTTCTTTGGAGTGGTGGTGTACACGCGGGTACACACGCCACGGCGCTGTGGGCTGCCTTTAAGCGCAGGGGCCTTGGTCTTGGAGACCTTGTCCTGCCGGCCCTTGCGGACCAGCTGCTGGATCGTTGGCACGTGTTGCCTTTCTCGTTGTTGACCTTGCTGTTTCTTACCCTCAGTCTCCGACCCACGCGGTCGGGTGTGTCGCACGCCTTACGGCAGCAACGAACACCAACATCGTGGATGGATCCCAGACGCGAGATTCGCGTCGATGCGTGCTTCGGGGGAAGTTCGCACAGCGGGATGTGCCTGAGGGGTCAGACACGAAGGGGAAGATTACCCGGCAATGTTGCCAAGAGTCAAAACGGGGTCCGCTTCCACCCGAAAACGGGCAAATTCCCTCACGGATGGGCAGGTTGGGAGCCAGCTCCCGCAAGAATCAAGACCACGCCGATGAAGGCGCCAACCACCACAATCGCCGCCCAAAACCCGATATTGACCCAAGCAATGATTTTGGCGGCCAGGGTGAGGCCTCCGCCAGAGAGCTGTCCGCCGTTGACTTCAACGGCTTTTGAGGCTTTTGCCGCAAAAATCAGGGCAACCACGGCCACAATCACAGGGCAGAAAACCCAAGAGACCACCGAGAGAACAAACGCGACGATCGCATCGCTTGAGGTGCGTGCCAACGGCGCTGCAGAGCCAGCCAAGGCAGCTACCGGTTCAACAAAGCCTTCTGGGCTTACTGAGGCACTCGGCCAGCTTTGCTGCTCTGGGGTGCTCTCCTGGTCACTCATGACTTCACCTTAACTGTATGAGCGCTCTGGCTTAGCCCGAAGCGCCCAGACTGCTACAGCAGACGCTGCGGCAACATTGAGTGAGTCCACTCCCCCAGACATAGGGATGCGCACACAGCAATCGCATGAATCCACCATGAGCTGCGACAGGCCAGTGCCTTCTGCACCAAACACCATGGCAAGACGTTCTGGTGGCTGTTGCTCAAACTCATCAAGGGAAATGGATTGATCACTTAACGCAAAAGCCGCAAGAGTGAAACCAGCCGTTTGTAATGTCACTCGATCACGCTTCCAATTAATGCGAGTCCACGGAACTTGAAACACTGTTCCCATGCTCACGCGAATTGATCGGCGGTAGTACGGATCTGCACATTGATCTGTAATCAAGACCGCATCCGCACCAAGGCTTGCAACTGAACGAAAAATCGCACCAATATTTGTGTGATCAACAACGCCATCAAGCACAACTACTCTGCGAGTTTCATCCCTCAGCAAGGTATGTAGTGAAGGCAATTCGGGTCGATACATCGAGGCGAGTGCTCCGCGGTGCACGTGAAACCCTGCAATGGTTTCAAGCTCTGTTTCCTGTGCAATGAAAATTGGCGTTGCGGGGCAACGGGTTTGCACTTCATCGATGAGCTCGGTCATTCGAGGTAACCACACATCTGACATCAAGAGCGAACGTGGTTGATGACCAGCGCGCAGCGCGCGAAGGATGACCTTCGAGCTTTCGGCGATATACAAACCATGCTCTGCTTCAAAGCTTGTACGCAGCGCAACATCAGTGAGATCGATGTAATCACGCAACCGTGCATCACTCGATGCTGTTACATGTTCAATCGGCACTTACTCATCCTTCTCTTTACATGCAAGAAGGGGAAGGACAAAAGTCCTTCCCCTTCTTGACTACGTGACTCTTTGCTTTATGCGTTGTATCCGCGGAAGTCGAACTCTTCCAGTGGCACTGCAGCACCTGAGTTGGTGGCAAAACCGCTGTAATCAAGCTCGTCGTAGTTCGCGAACGTTGCGTACATCGCATTCTTAGCTTCTTCAGTTGGCTCAACCCGAATGTTGCGGTACTGCGGCATGCCGGTACCTGCTGGGATGAGCTTGCCGAGGATGACGTTTTCCTTCAGGCCGAGCAATGGATCGCTCTTGCCATGGATCGCTGCGTCGGTAAGAACGCGAGTGGTTTCCTGGAAGGAAGCTGCTGACAACCAGCTTTCGGTTGCAAGCGACGCCTTGGTGATACCCATGAGTTCTGGGCGTCCAGCTGCTGGAGTGCCACCTTCAGAAACCACACGACGGTTGACCGTCTCGAAGTTTCCGCGCTCGATGACATCGCCAGTCAAGAAGCCTGAATCGCCATCATCGATGATCGTGATGCGCTTAAGCATCTGACGAACGATGACTTCGATGTGCTTATCGTGAATCGATACACCCTGTGAGCGGTATACCTCTTGCACCTGATCAACGAGGTACGACTGCACTGAACGCTGACCGAGGATACGAAGCACCTGCTTTGGATCAACTGCACCAACGGTGAGCTGATGACCAACCTGCACATGCTGTCCGTCTTCAACGAGCAAGCGGGTGCGCTTTGACACTGGCTGTGCAATTTCTTCACTGCCATCGTCAGGAACGACCACAAGCTTGCGAGTCTTGTCGGTGTCATCGATGCGTACGCGACCAGTGACTTCACTGATTGGCGCAACACCCTTAGGGGTGCGTGCTTCGAAGAGTTCAACAATACGTGGAAGACCGTGCGTGATGTCCTCGCCTGCCACACCACCGGTGTGGAAGGTACGCATGGTGAGCTGGGTACCAGGTTCACCAATGGACTGTGCAGCAACGATGCCAATTGCTTCGCCGACGTCAACCAACTTGCCGGTTGCCATTGACGTGCCGTAGCACATTGCACACGTGCCGACCTTGCTCTCACAGGTGAGAACCGAACGGGTACGCACTTCCGTTGCACCTTGTGACACGAGTTCATCAAGACGAGCAATGGTGATGATCTCGCCAGCTTCAGCGAGCACCTTTCCATCAACTTCAACTGCGCGACCCAAGGTACGGGTGGTGACAGCTGTTTCGATGTTTGGCAAAGCAACCATCTTGCCGTCACGAAGTTCGCCAACCTGAATCGCAGTGCTGCGATCGGTGAAGCAATCAACTTCGCGAACGATGACGTCCTGTGACACGTCGACCAGACGACGGGTCAAGTAACCCGAGTCAGCGGTACGAAGTGCGGTATCTGCAAGACCCTTACGAGCACCGTGGGTGGAGATGAAGTACTCGAGAACCGACAAGCCTTCACGGAAGTTGGACTTGATCGGACGAGGAATAATTTCACCCTTTGGGTTAGCTACCAGACCACGCATACCTGCGATCTGACGAACCTGCATGAAGTTACCGCGAGCACCCGAATCAACCATCATGTGAACTGGGTTGTTGCGAGGGAAGTTGGCCTGCATTGCCTGAGCGACTTCGTCAGTTGCGCGAGTCCAGATCTCAATGAGTTCTTGGCGGCGCTCTGAGTCAGTGATCAAACCACGCTCGTACTGCTGCTGCACCTTGTCGGCGAAGCCTTCAGCAACTGCAAGGAGGGCAGCCTTACCTGGAGGTGTCACAACATCGGAAATCGAAATCGTGACACCTGAGCGAGTTGCCCAGTAGAAGCCAAGTGCCTTCAACTTGTCGAGAGTCTCAGCAACATCAACCTTTGCGTAACGCTCAGCGAGGCTGTTGACCACGAGGCCAAGCATGCGCTTATCAATTTGAGCATTCACGAATGGGTAATCAGCTGGCAATGCTTCGTTGAAGATCGCGCGACCAAGGGTGGTCTTCAGGATGAATGGATCTCCTGGGGTCCAACCTTCTGGTGCTTGGAAATCTTCAGGTGGAAGACCATCGGTCAAACGGATGGTGATGTCTGACTGACGTGACAGTGACTTCGCATCAAAGGCCATGTATGCCTCAGCGATCGAGGAGAAGGCGCGGCCTTCACCTGGAGCACCTGGCTCATTCATGGTCAATGAGTAGATACCAAGAACCATGTCCTGCGTTGGCGTGGTGATAGCGCGACCGTTTGCTGGCGACAAAATGTTGTTGCTCGACAGCATGAGGATGCGTGCTTCAGCCTGTGCTTCAGCGCTCAATGGAAGGTGGACTGCCATCTGGTCACCGTCGAAGTCTGCGTTGAATGCAGTACACACGAGTGGGTGAATCTGGATGGCCTTACCTTCAATGAGTTGTGGTTCGAAGGCCTGGATGCCAAGACGGTGCAGGGTTGGTGCACGGTTCAGCAACACTGGATGCTCGGTGATGACTTCTTCAAGAACGTCCCACACGACTGAACGTGAACGTTCAACCATGCGCTTTGCGCTCTTGATGTTCTGAGCATGGTTGAGATCAACCAAGCGCTTCATCACGAATGGCTTGAAGAGCTCAAGTGCCATCTGCTTTGGCAGACCACACTGATGCAGTTTCAACTGTGGACCAACCACGATGACCGAACGGCCTGAGTAGTCCACGCGCTTACCGAGCAGGTTCTGACGGAAACGACCCTGCTTGCCCTTGAGCATGTCTGAAAGGGACTTGAGCGCACGGTTACCTGGACCAGTAACTGGACGGCCACGACGACCGTTGTCGAACAACGCGTCAACAGCTTCTTGGAGCATGCGCTTTTCGTTGTTCACGATGATCTCAGGAGCACCAAGATCAAGCAGACGCTTCAAACGGTTGTTGCGGTTGATCACACGACGGTAAAGGTCGTTGAGATCGGAGGTCGCAAAGCGGCCACCATCAAGCTGAACCATTGGGCGAAGATCTGGTGGAATGACAGGAACAGCGTCAAGCACCATGCCGGTTGGTGAGTTGGTGGTGGTCAGGAATGCGTTAACCACCTTGAGGCGCTTGAGTGCACGAGTCTTCTTCTGACCCTTGCCATTCATAACGATGTCGCGAAGCAAAACGTTTTCTGCTTCAAGATCGAAGCTTTCAAGACGCTTCTGGATTGCCTGGGCACCCATGCTGCCGTCAAACCAGCGGCCGTAACGGTCGCGCATTTCGCGGAACAACATTTCGTCACCTTCAAGGTCTTGAACCTTGAGTGTGCGGAAACGATCGAAGATGCGATCAAGACGTTCGATTTCAGTGTCGGCACGACGGCGCACTGCTGCCATCTCGCGCTCGCCTGATTCGCGAACCTTGCGGCGCACATCAGCCTTGGCGCCTTCAGCTTCGAGTTCAGCAAGGTCAGCTTCAAGCTTCTTGGCGCGAGCATCAATGTCAGCATCGCGACGGTTAGCAATCTGCTTCTTCTCAACACCGAGTTGGTTTTCCAATGAAGGCAATGCTTCATGGCGACCATCGACGTCGACCCACGTGATCATGTAGGCAGCGAAGTAGATGACCTTCTCGAGATCCTTAGGAGCAAGGTCGAGCAGGTAACCAAGACGACTTGGCACACCCTTGAAGTACCAGATGTGAGTTACAGGAGCAGCAAGCTCGATGTGACCCATGCGCTCACGACGAACCTTGGCGCGAGTGACCTCAACACCACAGCGTTCGCAGATGATGCCCTTGAAGCGCACGCGCTTGTACTTGCCGCAGTAGCACTCCCAGTCGCGAGTAGGTCCGAAGATTTTCTCGCAAAACAGGCCGTCCTTCTCAGGCTTGAGGGTGCGGTAGTTAATCGTTTCTGGCTTCTTCACCTCGCCATATGACCAGGTACGGATGTCATCCGCCGTGGCGAGGCCGATGCGTAATTCGTCGAAGAAATTGACGTCTAGCACTGAAGTGTCCTTCGTTCGTTTCCGGGAAGTTAGCTAAGGATTGAGCTGTAGATTTCTAAAGCTCTTCGACGCTGCTGCGCTCTGGGCGTGACAAGTCGATACCGAGTTCCTCGGCGGTGCGGAAGACATCTTCATCAGAGTCACGCAGTTCGATGAGCTGACCATTGCTGGACAACACCTCGACGTTAAGACACAACGACTGCATTTCCTTGACGAGAACCTTGAATGATTCAGGAATACCTGGTTCAGGAACGTTCTCGCCCTTAACGATGGCTTCGTATACCTTCACGCGACCAAGAACGTCATCGGACTTAATGGTCAAGAGCTCCTGAAGTGCATAGGCAGCGCCATATGCCTCAAGTGCCCATACTTCCATTTCGCCGAAGCGCTGGCCACCGAACTGTGCCTTACCGCCCAGTGGTTGCTGGGTGATCATTGAGTAAGGACCGGTTGAACGTGCGTGGATCTTGTCGTCAACCAAGTGCAGGAGCTTGAGGATGTAGATGTAACCAACGGTTACGCGGCCTGGGTAAGGCTCACCACTACGTCCGTCAAACAATTGCGCCTTGCCATCTGCACCAACGAGGGTGAACCCATCATCAGTTGGCAATGTTGATTCAAGAACCAATGCGAGTTCTTCTTCGCGAGCACCGTCGAACACAGGTGTTGCCACCTTCGTGCGACGTTCAGCCGACTGCACATCAAGTGGCAGGTTCTTTGCGCGTGGGTCAGTTGGATCAACCTTCCAACCCGTTGCTGCTGCCCAACCCAAGTGAGTTTCAAGAATCTGGCCGACGTTCATACGTCCTGGAACACCAAGTGGGTTCAGCACGATGTCGACTGGAGTTCCGTCTTCGAGGAATGGCATGTCTTCGGCAGGCAGAATCTTGGAGATAACACCCTTGTTACCGTGACGACCAGCAAGCTTGTCACCTTCGGTGATCTTGCGCTTCTGAGCGATGTAGACGCGAACCAAACGATTCACACCTGGTGGAAGCTCATCGCCTTCTTCGCGATCAAACACGCGAACGCCAATGACCTTGCCAGATTCACCGTGTGGAACCTTCAGTGAGGTATCGCGAACTTCGCGAGCCTTCTCGCCGAAGATTGCACGAAGCAAACGCTCTTCTGGCGTGAGTTCGGTTTCACCCTTAGGTGTGACCTTGCCAACGAGAATGTCACCAGGAACAACATCTGCACCGATGCGAATGATGCCGCGATCATCAAGATCAGCAAGCACTTCTTCTGCAACGTTAGGAATGTCGCGAGTGATTTCCTCTGGACCAAGCTTGGTGTCGCGTGCATCAACTTCATGCTCTTCAATGTGAATTGAAGAAAGCACGTCATCTTGCACAAGACGCTGGTTCAGGATGATCGCATCTTCGTAGTTGTGACCTTCCCATGGCATGAATGCCACGAGCAGGTTCTTACCAAGAGCCATTTCGCCGAGGTCAGTTGAAGGACCGTCAGCAAGAATCTGACCAACTTCAACGCGCTCGTTTGCACTGACAACTGGGCGCTGGTTAAAGCAGGTGCCCTGGTTTGAGCGATGGAACTTCTCCATGCTGTAGACCATGTATTCGCCGTTGTCTTGCATCACGGTGACTGCATCGGCTGATACTTCAGTGACAACACCAGCTGCTTGCGCAGTAACGATGTCTGCTGCGTCGTATGCCGCGCGGAATTCCATGCCGGTACCCACAAGTGGTGCCTCTGCACGAAGCAATGGCACTGCCTGGCGTTGCATGTTCGAACCCATGAGCGCGCGGTTTGCATCGTCATGCTCAAGGAACGGAATCATTGCGGTTGCAACTGACCACAGCTGACGTGGTGAAACGTCCATGTAGTCAACGTCGTTTGGAAGGATGTAATCGACTTCGCCACCCTTACGACGCACGAGAACGCGGTCGTCGAGCATCTTGCCGTTGCCATCAATCGTGGTGTTGGCCTGAGCCACCACATGCAGATCTTCTTCATCAGCAGTCAGGTAATCGACCTCGTCGAGAACGCGACCATTCACAACCTTGCGGTATGGAGTTTCGATGAAACCGAATGCATTGACGCGACCATAGGTTGCCAACGAACCGATCAGACCAATGTTTGGACCTTCAGGGGTTTCAATTGGGCACATGCGGCCGTAGTGCGATGGGTGAACGTCGCGGACCTCGAAGCCTGCGCGCTCACGTGAAAGACCGCCCGGTCCAAGTGCTGAAAGACGACGCTTGTGCGTCAAGCCAGCAAGTGGGTTGGTCTGGTCCATGAACTGTGACAACTGAGAAGTTCCGAAGAACTCCTTAATTGACGCAACTACTGGACGGATGTTGATCAACGTCTGTGGCGTGATTGCTTCAACATCTTGAGTGGTCATGCGCTCACGAACAACGCGCTCCATACGTGACAAACCGGTGCGGATCTGATTCTGAATCAGTTCGCCAACGGTACGAAGACGACGGTTACCGAAGTGATCAATGTCGTCAGTTTCAACGCGCACTGCGCCACGTGGGCCTTCGATGGTGGCTTCGCTTGCATGCAAGCACACCAAGTACTCAACCGTTTGGATGATGTCTTCGAGAGTCAACACACTCTGCGTCAATGGCAGATCAAGACCAAGCTTCTTGTTGATCTTGTAGCGACCAACCTTGGCAAGGTCATAACGCTTTGGGTTGAAGTAGAAGTTGTCGAGCAAGTTTCGAGCGTTTTCCAATGTAGGAGGTTCGCCAGGGCGCAGCTTGCGGTAAATGTCTAGAAGCGCATCTTCTTGGCTAGCAATGTGATCCTTCTCAAGAGTTGCCATGAAGGTTTCGTACTTACCGAAACGCTCAACAATCTCTTCAGTGGTCATGCCCAAAGCCTTCAACAGCACGGTGACCGGCTGCTTGCGCTTGCGGTCAACACGAACTGCAACAAGATCCTTCTTATCAATTTCAAACTCAAGCCATGCACCACGGCTCGGGATGATCTTGGTTGCGAAGACATCTTTGTCAGTTGCCTTGTCAACAGAGCGATCGAAGTACACGCCTGGTGAACGAACAATCTGAGAAACAACAACACGCTCGGTGCCGTTGATGACGAAGGTGCCCTTGTTGGTCATCAGTGGGAAGTCACCCATGAAGACGGTCTGGGACTTGATTTCGCCAGTCTCGTTGTTCATGAACTCTGCAGTCACAAACAATGGGGCTGAGTACGTGAAGTCTTTGTCCTTGCACTGCTCAACGGTGTACTTCGGAGGCTCAAAGCGATGATCGCGGAACGACAGCGACATGGCGCCAGCGAAATCCTCAATCGGGCTGATCTCTTCGAAGATTTCCGTCAGGCCTGAGACCTGAGGAATTTCGTTGTTGCCTTCAGCAATGGACTTGGCAACAGCCGACTTCCACAGCTCACCGCCAAGCAGCCAGTCAAAGCTTGCAGTCTGCAACTTCAACAGGTCTGGTGCAGCAAGCGGCTCGCGAATCTTTGCGAACGAGGCTCGGTGGAGTCCAGGGGAAAGCGGCGTGACGTTTGCCGTACGCGTGGGGGCCAAAGCAGTTCCTTCCACAGAAAGCTATTTCCAACTTGCGAAACCTGAATCAATGCCGACAATCCGGACAGTCAAGGAGCAGACCCCTTGAACACCCGGTGGTGTGTGCATAGAAATGGCAGCGCGAAGCGGCAGTCTACCCGAAGGGCAAACCGCTGTCGACCCCGCCCCCATCAGCGATCACCCTCGATGTTTTGTTCGTCGGACCAGAATCTGCGACAGCTGCGACCTGGTGAAACGAACAAATCCTCGGTAACCGATATGGCGCACGGGACTGCGGAGCAAACGATGGACCCGAAAGCTCAAAAGGTCAAGCGCATTGTGGGAAATTCGTGAATCTTGGGGATAAATGCCCGCAAAATCCCTCTAAACAACGAAGAAGGGGCCGACCCGAAGGCCGACCCCTTGCAACGTAAAGGAATTACTTAACGGTGACCTTTGCGCCAGCGCCTTCGAGCTGAGCCTTAGCGGCTTCAGCTGCATCCTTTGAAACCTTCTCAAGGATTGCCTTTGGAGCAGCCTCAACGAGGTCCTTAGCTTCCTTAAGACCAAGGTTGGTAAGTGCACGCACTTCCTTGATCACAGGAATCTTGTTGTCGCCTGCTGCTTCGAGGATGACATCGAACTCATCCTGGTCGCCGCCTGCAGCGCCAGCGTCGCCGCCGCCTGCTGCTGCAACTGCTGCAACTGCTACTGGAGCTGCTGCGGTTACGTCAAAGGTCTCTTCGAACATCTTGACGAACTCTGAGAGTTCGAGAAGGGTCATCTCCTTGAATGCTTCAAGCAGATCATCGGTGCTCAACTTCGCCATGGTGGCGTCCTTTCAGGTAGAACCGGCCGAGGGCCGGGCAATTGTGGGCTTTAGCCCTCGGTGGTTTCCTCAACAGCTGCCTCAACGGCTTCAGTTTCGGTGGTTACTTCTGCAACAACTTCAACAACTTCTTCTGCTGGAGCTGCTGGTGCTTCCTCGACAACTGCTGCCGGGGCTGCTGCCTGAGCCGATGGATCTGACTCGAGCTTGGTCTGCAATGCGCCAAGAGCGCGTGCGGTCTTTGCCAGTGGTGCAGCGAAGAGTGCGGCAGCTTGAGACTGCTTTGCCTTCATCGCGCCAGCAAGCTTGGACAGGAGAACCTCGCGTGATTCAAGATCAGCAATCTTCTGGACGTCAGATGCGCTGAGCACCTTGCCGTCCATGATGCCGCCCTTGATGACAAGCGCTGCGTTTTCCTTTGCGAAAGCCTTGATGCTCTTAGCTGCTTCCACTGCGTCACCCTTAACAAACGCAATTGCGCTTGGGCCAACCAACAGGTCGTCAATGCCAGTAACACCAGCGTCTTTTGCTGCGATCTTTGTCAAGGTGTTCTTGACAACCGCGAAGGTGACCGTTGGTCCCAACGTACGGCGCAACTCTTTGAGCTGAGCAACGGTGAGGCCACGGTATTCAGTTAGCACTGCTGCACTTGAGGTGCTGAAGTGCTCTGCGAGCTCGGTGACTGCTGTCACCTTTGTCGCCTTAGCCATGGGGCTCCTTTCATTTGGCCCCACCATGCAAAACGCCCCGGCGCAGGCGCACGGGGCTTAGCCGCACGTATGCGGCTTCACTTCATGTCCTACGCGGGTCGCTCACAAGTTGTGGAGCCTTCGACGAACCTTGCGGTTCGTGACCAGCGGTCTTCGGTCGGGTTGAACTGTACGGGTCGCGGGCCGCGCCGTCAAAACGGCTGCTACCGGGCAAAACCGTGACCAAGAACGTACATTCAAGATATGAACCTTAAGAAAATTAGCCTTATCGCGACTTCAAGTGCAGCCATCCTGCTTGGCAGCGCCACGCTGGCATCTGCCGATGTCACGACAACCACCGTGCCAACCTGGGCAAAGGCCGCAACCACTCTCGGCGCAGATGGCTCACTGTGGCAACCAACCTTTACTGCTGGCTTGAAACAAAGTGGCGGCATCTCTGTCTCTGTCGGCACGCCGGTCAAGCAATTTGGTAATGGAGCTGTTGCTACCTACAAGGTTGGCAAGAAGCAAATGGTGATGTTTGAAAACTGGGCTGGTGTTCCGGCTGCTGTTGATCCAACTCCGAGCACTCGACGCCTTCTTGTTGGTAACCCAACGATCAAACTTGGTGGCCCAGATACCCCAATTGCAATTAAGACTCAGGTGAGCGCTGATTGCTACACCGCCAAGGCGAAGAACGGTTTACTTCCAGCACCGCCTGCAAATTTGCGTTGCAAGGAATCTGATGTTTCTAAATATGGTGGCGAACTTCGTATGACAGCAAAGCCTTCGAACACAATGGGTTCGCCTGGGAACACGGATGTCGTTATTCAGGTAAGCCCTGGCGTCAGCTACCAGCAACTCCTCAAGATCGCATCTGAACTTCAGCAGGTAGCAGGTCTTTAACTGTTACAACACAAAGACGAAGGCCCGCTCAATTGAGCGGGCCTTCGTTCGTTTGGAGAGTTAAGGCTTAGGCCTCATCCTCAACAAGCAGGTTCTTTACACGGTTTGAATCAACCTGAATGCCAGGTCCCATCGTTGAAGAAAGCACTGCCTTCTTGATGTAGCGACCCTTGGAAGCTGAAGGCTTCAAACGCATCACTTCGTCAAGCGCGGCTGCGTAGTTTTCAACGAGCTGAACTTCAGTGAACGAAGCCTTGCCAATTGGGAACTGCAGGTTTGAATGCTTATCAACACGGAATTCAATCTTTCCGCCCTTGATGTCATCCACGGCCTTTGCAACATCCATCGTGACGGTGCCGGTCTTTGGGTTTGGCATGAGGCCACGGGGACCAAGCACCTTGCCCAATGTGCCGACCTTGCCCATGAGATCAGGTGTACAGACGGCTGCATCGAAGTCGGTCCAACCACCGCGAACCTTTTCGATGAGGTCATCTGAACCTACGAAGTCTGCGCCTGCAGCGCGGGCTTCTTCTGCCTTGTCGGCGTTAGCAAAAACCAGGACCCGGACGGTCTTGCCAGTGCCGTGAGGCAGATTGACGGTGCCACGCACCATCTGGTCAGCCTTACGTGGATCCACACCGAGGCGCATTGACACCTCAACTGTTGGATCGAACTTTGACTTCGTGGTCTCTTTCACCAGGCGAACTGCTGCCAATGGTGCGTAGAGCTCATCTGCATTGATCTTCTCTGCCGCTTCGCGGTAGGCCTTGCTGCGCTTCATGTCTGCTCCTTCGCAGGTAGTGGTGTGCGAGCCGCGCTGGCTCTCCCACATGGTGGAAAAACGATTGAGTTATGCGGAAACCGTGATACCCATTTGACGGGCGGTGCCTTCGATGATCTTCATCGCTGCATCAATGTCATTGGCATTGAGGTCAGGCATTTTGGTTTCTGCAATCTGACGGACCTGATCTTTAGTGATCGAGCCTGCCTTGGTTTGGTGCGGAACACCCGATCCCTTTTCAATGCCTGCGGCCTTGAGAATGAGTCGGGACGCAGGAGGGGTCTTGAGTACGAAATCGAACGTACGATCTTCGTACACCGTGATCTCAACAGGGATCACGTTGCCCTTCTGGCTTTCTGTTGCGGCGTTGTAAGCCTTGCAGAATTCCATGATGTTGACGCCGTGCTGGCCAAGGGCTGGGCCCACTGGCGGCGCGGGGTTTGCTGCGCCTGCCTGAATTTGAAGCTTGATCAGGCCGGCAACCTTCTTCTTCGGTGCCATGGTGTTTCGGGTCCTTACGTGTTGGTGTTACCTAAAAGCGGCGCTTCTAGGAATCTATGTGGTCGTTAGTTCTTCACGACCTGGTTGAACGCGAGCTCAACTGGGGTTTCGCGACCGAAGATCTCGACCAGGCCAGTGACCTTTTGAGCTTCGATGTTGATCTCGGAGATCGTTGCATGCAACGTGGCAAATGGTCCATCGACCACAGTGACTGAATCGCCCACAGAGAAATCGATTTCCATTTGTGGAGCGGACGATGCTGCTGCACCGCCTGCATTGCTGCCACCTGCTGCGGCTCCTGCCTTCTTCTCAGGAACTGGAGCAAGAATCGCGGTGACTTCGTCAACTGACAGCGGTGATGGCTGATGGCCATGCCCTACGAAGCCGGTGACACCTGGTGTGTGGCGAACCACGCCCCACGACTCATCAGTGAGATCGCAACGCACGAGTACGTAACCTGGGAACTTGTTGCGCTTGACTAGCTTGCGAACGCCGCCCTTGATTTCGGTAACTTCTTCAATCGGCACTTCAACCTGGAAGATGTAATCCTCCATGTTGAGCGACTGAGTACGAGTTTCAAGATTTTGCTTTACCTTGTTTTCGTAACCTGCGTACGAGTGAATGACGTACCAGTCACCAGGAGCGCGACGCATTTGCTCGCGAAACGCTTCAACTGGATCAAGCTCTTCTTCTTCAGCGCCGGTCTCGTCGATCGTTTCAATTGCGGTTTCTTGCGCAACTTCAACGGCAGCGTCAAGCACAACTTCTGACTCAACATCGAGCGCAGGCTCGAGTGAATCAACAATCGTCTCTTCGATTGCGTCGACAACCAGATCGTTCAGGTCCTGCTCGGACACGGCGGGTTTCTCCTCGTTCGGGGAAGGGCTAGTGGGTAGGCACATCATCCGAAGATGAAGAGCACACCCTTGGTAAAGATGTAATCAAGTCCAGCGATGATGCCGGCCATGATCAGCACGAACACCAGTACGACAGTGGTGTAGGCAATGAGTTCCTTGCGCGTTGGCCAAATGACCTTGCGCAATTCAGCAATGACTTGGCGTACGAACAAAGCTGAACGCGTGAAGAAATTCTTCTTCGCACGTTCTGCTGGCGTCGAAGCTTTTGGCTTCGTGCCTTCCGTATCCGTCATTCCCTTGCCTTTACTTCAGTCGTTCCGAGGTCGTACTTCGTGCGCAGGGCAGGAGGGACTCGAACCCCCAACCGACGGTTTTGGAGACCGTTACTCTACCAATTGAGCTACTACCCTAAGTCGATCCTTTAGCTCGCCTTGGGCAGGCTACCGCCAACGGTTCAACCGGAGCGCACAGTCTAGGCCGAGGCTTTCCCAAGGTCCAATCCGGCCGATTTGCGCACAAATCCCAGTGCGCTACTCATCCCAATTCGGGTCGGTATGGAGTTCAACATTGAGCCAATAATTCAGGCCCGGCTCGGCCAATTTTGTTCCTAGCGCCTTGCGGATCTGGTCGACGTCGCTGATAGACCACTGTCCTTCAGGCACCAAGTAATCCACTTCGACGTAAACCTTGCGCCCCAACTTCCCAATCAGCATCGAAACCGGGTCAGGGAGTCCGAATTGGGCGGTGAGCTCGGTGACTGCCTGCTCTATAGGTTCACGGGTATCTACATCTGGTGCACCCTCGAGAAGTTCGCGCATGGTGGTGCGAATCATCGCGATAGGGGTGGGAGCGACCACTACTGCCGCAATGAGCACCAGCGCAGGGTCGACGTAGCCTGAAAGCCAGGCCCACGGAGTGTCCTTGAGCAGGATTGCCGTGATGAACCCCACCAACATGGCTACACCCAGGTACACCGCTGCCAACCATTGCGCTGCTTCAGCTGCAACGAGCTCTGAATCAGTACTCATGCGACGCAGCACCACATAGATCACCAGTGAGCCGATGAAGGCCAAAATTGCGTACACCAAGGCTGCACCCAGTTCGGTGTCACCACCGCCATTTAAAATAATTTGGATGGCATCAATCACGGCATAACTAAACGCGCCAGTGAGCACAAGCCCTTGAATACCAAGCACCAGCGGGCCCAAGGCCTCGCGGCCAAAGGGGTAGCGAGATGAAGGACCCTTCTTGACGAGGTGTGACACCTGCAGCGTCAGTGCTGAGAGCACGGTGCCAATCACTCCGTAAAGCCCGTCGAACAAAATGATCTGTGAGGAAACGATCAATCCCCAAGCAATACCGACTACAGAGACCACCGCAGCGGCCGACAACGAAATGACAAGTGAGCGCTGCTCTGCGGCCAACACTGCTTGGTGATGATCCACTGATTGCAGCTGATTGCTCATGTCGCCATTCAATCAGCATGAATGAGGCTGATGATTGCGCTAATGCCTTGCGCTGGAAGAATGTTCTCCATGACTGCACGCGTATCTGATCGCATTGCCGCTATTGCCGAATCTGCCACCTTGGCCGTTGATGCCAAGGCAAAGGCCCTAAAAGCAGCCGGACGTCCCGTCATCGGTTTTGGAGCTGGCGAGCCAGACTTCCCAACCCCTGATTACATCGTCGCCGCTGCCATCAAGGCCTGTTCAGATCCAAAGTGGCACCGCTACACACCAGCTGGTGGTTTACCAGAACTCAAAGAAGCCGTCGCTTTGAAAACCAAGCGCGACTCGGGCTACGAGGTTGCCGCAAGTCAGGTGCTCATTACCAATGGTGGCAAGCAAGCGTTGTACAACGCCTTTGCTGCGCTCCTTGACCCAGGCGACGAAGTCATCTTGCCTGCGCCGTACTGGACCACGTACCCAGAATCCATTCGCCTTGCAGGTGGTGTTCCGGTTGAAGTGATGACTGACGAAACCAGTGGCTACCGCGCAACAATTGCGCAACTTGATGCTGCGCGCACACCGCGCACCAAGGCACTCGTGTTTGTTTCACCTTCGAACCCAACCGGCGCGGTCTACTCCCCTGCTGAAGTTAAAGCAATTGGTGAATGGGCAGTCGCCAATGGCATCTGGGTGGTCACTGACGAGATCTACGAACACCTGGTCTACGGCGATGCTCAGTTCGCATCAATGCCTACGCTCGTTCCAGAACTCGCAAACACTTGCATCGTTGTCAATGGTGTTGCAAAGACGTACGCCATGACCGGTTGGCGTGTGGGCTGGTTGATCGGACCGGCAGACATCGTCAAGGGCGCGACAAACTTGCAATCACACGCAACCTCAAACGTTGCCAACGTGTCACAGGTTGCTGCGCTTGCAGCAGTAACCGGCAACCTTGATGCAGTTGATGAAATGAAGGTGGCCTTCGATCGTCGCCGCAAACTCATCACTGGAATGCTCGATGCGATTCCTGGCGTGAACTGCCCACTTCCTGAAGGTGCGTTTTACGTGTACCCATCAGTGAAGGATCTGATCGGAAAGAGTCTGCGCGGGCAGAAGATTGAATCGTCAGCTCAACTTTCGGGTCTCATTCTTGACGAAGTTGAAGTAGCTGTTGTTCCAGGTGAAGCCTTTGGCACGCCTGGCTACTTGCGTTTGTCATACGCAACAAGTGATAACGACATCACTGAAGGCGTGACTCGAATTGCAACACTTCTTGGTGAAGTGGACTAAAGCTCAATACCTACGCAACGCACTTCGGGATGTAATTCAATTCCGAAGTGCGTTTGCACTTTGCGGCGAACTTCGCGCGCTAGTTCAACAATGTCTTGAGCTGTTGCGCCACCTCTATTTGTCAACGCCAATGTGTGCTTCGTTGAAATACTCGCACGATCGCTCAACGCAAAGCCTCTGCTAATACCTGCGTTTTCGATGAGCCAAGCCGCGCTGAGTTTTACTCCACCACTATCTCGATACCGAGGGCATTCCTGTGGCAACGCATCTGCAACAGATTGCTCAACAATCGGATTTGTGAAGAACGAACCTGCACTCCACGTGTCATGGTCTTCGCGAATCAGCACCATGCCTTTACTGAAGCGCAGTTCCAAAACCGCTTCGCGAATTTCACTTGGTAACGCCGTTTCTCCAACCTCAAGACCCAGCACATCAGCCAACTGTGTGTACGCAATGCGACTCATGCCCGTGCGCCCAAGTGCAAATGTCACGGCTAACACGACAAATCGTTCCGGCTCCACTTTAAAGATGCTGCTGCGATAGGTGAATGCGCATTCTTGTGGCGAAAGGTCGCGAACTTCATTGAGTTGTCGGTCCCAGACTCGAACAGTGGCAATCAGATTCGACACTTCTGTTCCATATGCCCCAACATTTTGAATTGGTGTGGCTCCAACAGTTCCGGGAATTCCTGACAACGCTTCAAGCCCGTTGATTCCTGACGATAAACAAGTTGCTACGAATTGATCCCATGGTTCACCGCAGGCAGCTGTTACGAATACAAGGTCACCAATTTCTTGAACCTGCACACCACGCACATCTGTATGCACAACAAGTCCCGCAAAGCCTTCATCAGCAATAAGCAGGTTTGAGCCCCCACCAATGAGTAACACTGGCACTTCTTGTGCATCAGCCTGCCCAACAGCAGAAATGAGTTCGGGTTCAGATGCCGCACTGATGAAATTCACGGCTTCGCCACCGACATGCAAGGTGGTGTAGTCAGCAAGGCGCACAGGAGCAGCCTAGAGAGTGTCAGGTGAGTTGAACGATTGCTTGGGCACGACCGAGCACGGTTTGCCCTTCAAATTTTGCGGTGATGGCTACTTTTACTTGATTTCCTTCAAGCAGCTCGGTCACTTTTGCGGTCACTTCAACAACAACACCTGCATCATCGTTAGGTACGACAACAGGGCGGGTGAAGCGCACGCCATAGTCAATGACGGCACCAGGATCGCCAACCCAATCGGTGACCACACGAACGGCAGTGGCCATGGTGAGCATGCCGTGCGCAATCACATTGGGTAAGCCGACTTCAGTGGCGATGCGTTCATTCCAGTGAATGGTGTTGAAGTCGCCCGATGCACCTGCGTACTTCACCAAGGTGAGGCGATCAATGGGATAAGTCGCAGCTGGGAGTTCGGTTCCCACTTCAACATCAGCAAACTTCACTTGCGCGCTCATTCGTCTGCACCTCGCGAAACGAGCATGGACGAAGCAGTAGCTACAGGTTCACCGTCAACGGTAGTGATGATGCCCTTGGTAGTGATCATGTCGTTGCCGGCCATTGATCGAATGTTCTCGATCACAGTCGTCACGATCAACTCATCCCCCGCACAAATTGGGCGGGTGTAAGTAAAGGTTTGCTCACCGTGCACCACACGGGAGTAATCCAGACCTAATTCAGGATCAAAGAGTGCAGCATTTGCGGCTTCGAGAGAGACGACGATCGCAAATGTAGGTGGCGCAATCACATCCGAATAGCCAAGGGCCTTGGCGGCCTGCGGATCGTGATACGCCGGGTTGGTATCACCAATGGCGCGCGCAAATTCCCGGATCTTTTCCCGGCCAACTACGTAAGAAGGCCCTGCTGGGTAAGTCCGTCCGATGAATTGCGGATTGAGCGCCATAAGGCAAACCGACTAGCGGGTTTCCTTGTGCACGGTGTGCTTGTTGCAGTTCATGCAGTGCTTCTTCATTTCCAAGCGATCCGGGTCGTTACGACGGTTCTTCTTGGTGATGTAGTTGCGGTGCTTGCAGTCCTCGCACGCCAAGGTGATCTTGGGGCGAACGTCACTTGCCTTGGCCATTGTCTGTCTCTCTCTAACAGTCGTGCATAGTCGAACCTGAATCGTACTTCTTCGTGTGCATCGTGCTCACCAGTAGCGAGGACCGGATTTGAACCGGCGACACAGCGATTATGAGCCGCTTGCTCTACCAACTGAGCTACCCCGCTCTAGGCGGCAATGGCAAAATCACCACTGCTGCCTTACGAGCCCCCATACGGAATCGAACCGTAGACCTTCTCCTTACCATGGAGACGCTCTGCCGACTGAGCTATGGGGGCGCTAAAGCCCGGTAAGACTACACGGAACCTTCGGTGAGCAGAAATCGCATCCACATTCGGGCAAAGTTGGCCCAATTCCCCTCAAAGGCACCACACTGGACCCATGAATTGGACCTCTGCGGACCTGCCCCAACTTCAGGGTCGACGGGTCATCGTGACTGGCTCAAATGCAGGTTTAGGGTTCCAAACCGCTCAGGCTCTGGCCATCGCCGGTGCCGATGTCACGTTGGCAGTCCGCGACCTCGCCAAGGGATCCGCTGCTGCGGCCTCAATCACCTCTACCGGTGGTCGATTTGTGAGCGTGAGTCACCTGGATGTGGCTGATCAGAGCAGTGTTCATGCTTTCGCGGATCGCTGGAGTCAAGATCACCCCGAGGGGTTGGACTTACTCATCAATAACGCCGGGATCATGGCGATCCCTCGACGCCTAAGTGTTGATGGATTTGAATTACAGCTCGCGACCAACCATCTGGGCCATTTCACACTCACTGCACTATTGATGCCAGCGCTCATTGCCAAGCCTCAATCACGCATCGTCAACGTTGCCTCCAATGCACACAAGATGGTCAAGGCAATGAACTTCGAGGACCTCATGGGTGAGAAGAAATATGGCGCTTGGAATCAGTACGGGCAATCAAAACTTGCAAATTTGCTGTTCACGAGTGAATTACAACGACGCCTTGACCTCATCGGAAGTTCAACCAAAGCAATGGTTGCCCATCCCGGATATTCGGCAACCAATCTGACATCTGGAAGTGCTCGCCTACGTCAGAAGGCACTCCAGGCAAAGGTTTCCGATGCTGTGAGCAATCTCTTTGGTCAAGACGCGCAACAAGGTGCGCTTCCGATTCTTTTTGCAGCGACCGCCCCGAACCTTGCAGGCAATAGCTACGTGGGCCCTGATGGCTGGAAAGAGTGGAAGGGCAAGCCGACACTCGTTGAACGCACTTCTGCAGCAAGTGACTCAAATGCAGCGCGTGAACTTTGGGATGTCAGCGAAGTGCTCACTGGTGTGCGTTTCCCCTTAGACGCATAGAGTTACAAACATGACACCGGGACGCATTGCACTTGTCGGAAGTGGCGAATATCTGCCTGTCATGCACGACATTGAAGCCTGGCTCCTTCAAGGTCGCCCAGCAAAATACGTTCAGATTGCAACTGCGGCTGCGCCCGAAGGCGATACCTCGCTTGCGCATTGGCACGACCTTGGCGCACAAGCTGCTGCGCGGCTTGGTGTCGAACAAGTTGTCCTTGATGTGCACGATCGCAACGATGCTAATGATCAACGCTGGGTTGATCTCATCGCTGGCGCTGGCCTCATCTATCTATCTGGTGGCAATCCTTCCTTCTTGTCCGAGACTTTGCGCAATTCACTCGTGTGGAACGCCATCGTGACTGAGTGGCGCAACGGCGCATCCCTTGCCGGATGTAGTGCGGGTGCAATGTCGATGTGCGGGTACGTACCAGATTTTCGCCATCCACGAAGTGGCGGTGTCGAAGGCTTAGGTCTGCTGCCTGACACCCGAGTGCTTCCGCATTTTGATCGCTTATCCCACTGGATGCCGGACTTCACCTTGAAGCCCTTAGTCGCCAAGAATGCACACACACTTGGCATCGATGAAGACACAGCTCTGCTTGGTGAAAGCAACGGAACAGATGTTTGGGATTTCACTCCGCGCGGTCGCCTCGATGCCTGGGCCATCGAATCCAGCGGCAAGCACCGCATTGAATCAACTGTCGCAATTCGCGTGCTTTAACTTCCATCAAGTTCTTCGCGCACTTCACGTTCACGCCGCGCGTGCACATTTGTATCAACGTTGTAATTCCACAGTGCAGGTGTGAGTATCGCGGCCAGACCGACGCCGACTACACACAACAGTCCGCCACTGGCGAATGAGAAACGCAGCGATGTCAACGATGCAACTGTGGAACTTCGTACCTGCCCTAGAAGTGGCCCAACGGAATAACTCAGCATTTCTATGCCTGCCATTCGCCCGCGCACACCATCGGGAATTGTTTGATTCCAGACCAATCCTCGAAAGATCCCACTCACGATGTCTGCTGCACCGGCAAGCATGAGAAAGAGCAACACCCACCAAATATTCGGTGCGATACCAACGAGTGCAATACATAGGCCCCACAACGCTGCAGCAATAACCACAAAGCGACCATGCCTTTTCATGCGTGAAGTCCAACCACTGGTGAGCGTCACAAAAAGAGCACCAACCGCCGTAGCCGCATACAGCATTCCAAGTGCCCACGGTGCGTCAAATTCTTGCGCAAGAAATGGATATAGGGCGATAGGGAAGGCGAAAATCATTGCAATGAGATCAACGATGTAGGTGCCCAATAAGTCCTTACGACTCAACGCATATTTCATTCCTTCAAAAATGTGAGCAACCCCTGCGCGTTCCGTTACTTCCTTAATTGGTTCCAGACTGCGCAGCTTGAACAAGAAGAAAGCTGAAACCACATACGAGACCAAGTCAATTGCATAAGCAAGACCAACACCACCAAAAGCAATAATCAAACCGCCAATGGCCGGGCCAACAATGGATCCAACGTTGTAACGCACCATCCGCAATGCCCCCGCGGCTGCGAGCTCATCATGTTTCACCACTCTTGGCATGATCGCATTAAGAGAGGGACTTTGAAGGCCGCTTTCTGCCGCCAAGAAGAAGGCGATGACGTAGATCAACCAAAGCTGAGGTTGCGGGATCATTGCGTTGAGACACAGCACCGCCAGCAAGATGATCGCTGCAGCTTCGGTCCACAACACTATTTTTCGGCGATCCAAAGTGTCAGCAAGTGCACCGCCGTATAAACCAAACAAGATCAAGGGCACGAGTTCAACCAGCCCAACTGCACCTACAGCAACAAAGGAGTTGGTGAGGTGCGCGACCTGGAATGGGATCGCCACATACGTGATCATCGAACCCAGATACGTGATCATCCCGCTGGCGAACAGGTTGCGGAAGTCATTGGAAGTGCGCAGCGGAGTGATATCGATACTCCACTTGGCCATGGCTGGAGTCTGCCAATAAGTGGTCAGAAAATAATTAAGGCCCCGATCTTTACGGATCGGGGCCTTTCGCGTGGCAGCTGAAGGATTCGAACCTTCGAAGGCGTAAACCGGCGGATTTACAGTCCGCTCCCATTGGCCGCTCGGGCAAGCTGCCTTGCTCCACTGCCCTCTCGGGCAGCGCAGGAAACAATACACGCGCCCACTTGGGCCCGGCACCGCGCGTAAGCAAGTGACCTTTTGGGCACAATGGTCACCGTTAAGGAGGATTCATGGCTGATAGCAGTTTCGACATAGTGTCCAAGGTGGATCGGCAAGAAGCCGATAACGCCCTGAACCAAACCGCCAAGGAATTGGCGCAACGCTTCGATTTCAAAAACACCGACACCACGATCGAGTGGAAGGGTGAACTCGGTGTAGAAATCACCTCAGGCACCGAGGAGCGCGCAAAGGCGGCCCTAGATGTGTTCAAGGAAAAAATCATCAAGCGCGGCATGAGCCTCAAAAGCTTCGAAGCGCAAGACCCACGTGCGTCAGGTAAGGAATACAAGATCACTGGCGAATTCAAGGCTGGTATCAGCTCAGAGCAAGCAAAAAAGCTTGGCAAGTTGATTCGCGACGAAGGCCCTAAGAGTGTGAAGTCTCAGGTCATTGGTGAAGAACTGCGCATTTCAAGCAAGAGCCGTGATGATCTTCAGGAAGTGCAAGAACTCGTGCGCAATGCTGATCTTGATTTCGCAACACAGTTCGTGAACTACCGCTAACGATCGTTATTCGTGCGCACGGCGCACAAGGTCAGCACTAAGACTGACTAAGCCTTCGCGCTGGTGCGCTGCAAGACCACCTTGGTCACTCCATTGCAGCGCATCAGTGGGACACACATCAATGCAAAGACCGCAATACATGCACAGCGCGAAGTCAATACTGAATTCATCAAGCACATGAACGGTCTTCGGGCGTCGACCTTCTGATATTTGTTCTGAATGGCGTTCAATTTCCATGCATTGACTTGGGCATTCACGCACACAAATAAGGCAAGCCGTGCAATCACTTTCAAGTAATCCAATTGAGCGACGCTGCGTCATCACTGCACCGCTTTGCGCATTGGAGACGGTGCTGGAAATTCTCTGAACAGCAGTGGTCTTGTATCCGATAGACCGACGAACGTCACACCAAACATTTCCTGGGCCTCACGTTCGTACCACGTAGCACCTAAATAAATGGTGGATAACGATTCAACACTGCCGTCAACCAATGTTGAGTGGCACGCAGATTCATTCGTGTGCGAATTCACTACTCGAGCAACTATCTCTGACTGCTCTCCGCGATCAATCACTGCGAGAAAATCAAACCAGGTCAATCCCCTGGTGGACAGCTCACGAAACGTGGCAGCCCATTGACCAGACTCAATGCGCACAGGAGATGTCGTCATTGCGAACCCACCAACGAACACACGCCATCAATAATCACATCTGGCCTTGGCGGGCATCCGGCAATGAAGCCGCTGGCCGGGATGAGCTCGGTAATTCCGTTGACCACAGTCTCGGCATCCCAATAGGGCCCACCAGAGCTGGCGCAGGCCCCAACAGCGATCGCCACTTTTGGTTCTGGCACCGCACTCCATTGCTGTTCAACCACTGGGGCCAATAATTTGGTTACTGTGCCTGAGATAAGCACCACATTGATTCGGGCAGGTTCATGGGTTGAGGTCTCAACAACAATGAGGTTTTGTGTCACAGCCGACCCGACTTCTAGGGCACAACAGGCCAATTCACTCACGATCAGGCGAATCCCTGGGTCGTTGGCCACCCGATAGGCGGGCATTCCAGCACCGATCAGCATTTCCGCAGCGTACTGAACGACCCATCGTGCGGGACAGGCGCAAAGCCTTTGCAGCCTTGAGGCGCGGCCACGGGGCACAATAGTTTGCGTTGTGCCAGCAAAACCCCGGTTGTGCACGCCAAGAACTCATGGGGTGAAGGGGTAACTCGTGGCCAAGTCAGTAGTGCAGCTCAACAAGGTGATTATTCGCTTTGCCGGCGACTCAGGCGATGGCATGCAGATGACTGGTGACCGATTCACCTCCGAAACTGCAGGCTTGGGTAACGACTTAGCGACCTTGCCTGACTTCCCTGCCGAGATTCGCGCACCGCAGGGCACTTTGGCTGGCGTCAGCGCCTTTCAGTTGCACTTCGCCGATCACGATGTTCTGACCCCTGGCGATCAACCTGATGTGCTTGTAGCGATGAACCCCGCTGCTCTCAAGGCAAATATCAAGGATCTCCCGCACGGCAAGGAACTCATCGTCAACACAGACGAATTCACCAAGCGTGCCTGGGAAAAGGTTGGCTACACCACTAATCCACTCGAGGATGAAGACTTCCTTGAGATGTATCACGTACATCCCGTTGCGATCACCTCGATGACTGTGGAAGCACTCAAAGACATTGACATGTCAAAGAAAGATGCCGAGCGCGCAAAGAACATGTTCTCGCTCGGATTGCTGTGCTGGTTGTACAACCGACCATTTGAAGCAACCCTTGAATTCTTAAATGAAAAGTTTGGCAAGCGCCCAACAATTCTTCAAGCAAATGTCACAGCATTTAACGCTGGCTGGTCATTTGGCGAAACCACTGAAGACTTCGCGATTCAATACGAAATTAACCCTGCGGAAAAGGCGCCGGGCGTCTACCGCAACATCACGGGTAACCCAGCTCTTGCGTATGGACTCATCGCAGCATCAGTGCAATCCGGACGCCCTCTCTTCTTGGGCACCTACCCCATTACACCTGCATCAGACATCCTGCATGAACTTTCAAAGCACAAGGAATTTGGCGTTGTCACAGTTCAGGCTGAAGATGAAATCGCAGGTATCGGTGCGGCTATTGGCGCTTCCTACGGTGGCTCACTTGGTGTGACAACAACGTCCGGCCCAGGAATCGCATTGAAGTCAGAAGCCATTGGCCTTGCGGTCACTCTTGAACTTCCACTTGTGATCGTTGACGTCCAACGCGGTGGCCCATCAACTGGTTTACCCACCAAGACTGAGCAGTCAGATTTGCTGCAAGCAATGTTTGGTCGCAACGGCGAATCCCCCGTGCCGGTTATCGCACCTCAATCACCATCGGATTGTTTCCATGCAGCACTTGAGGCGTGCCGCATTGCGATCGAATACCGCACTCCAGTGTTTCTGCTTTCTGATGGCTACCTCGCCAATGGTTCTGAACCTTGGCTGGTTCCAGATGCATCAACGTTTAAGAAGATTGATCCAAACTTCGCGACCGAAACCAATCACGTTGATAAGGACGGAAATCCAGAATTCTGGCCATACCTTCGTGATCCTGAAACTCTCGCGCGCCCATGGGCAATTCCTGGTACGAAAGGCCTCGAGCACCGAATCGGCGGCATTGAAAAGGCCAATGGTTCAGGTGCGATTTCCTATGATCCAGATAACCACGACACCATGGTTCGCCTGCGTCAGGCAAAGGTTGATGGCATTGCCAACACCATCGCGCCTTTGGAAGTCGACGACCCATCGGGTGCAGCTCGCGTGTTGATTCTGGGCTGGGGTTCTACCTATGGCCCAATCAGCGCAGCAGTGCGCATTGCCCGCGAAGCTGGACACAATGTTGCCAAGACGCACATTCGTCACATCAATCCATTCCCAAGCAACTTGGGTGAGATTTTGAAGTCATACGACAAGGTGATCGTTCCCGAGATGAACCTCGGTCAGCTTTCAATGTTGCTGCGAGCCAAGTACCTCGTGGACATCATGAGTTACAACCAAGTACGCGGTATGCCATTTAAGTCGGAGGAACTCGCCGACGTCATTGTTGAAGTCATCGAGACCGAAGGGGCCTCAGCATGAGCAAGTTCCCATCACTTTCACTAGTGCCTGCAGCCACCGAGCCTCAGAGCGCGAAAGATTTCAAGAGCGATCAAGAAGTCCGCTGGTGCCCAGGCTGCGGTGACTACGCAATTCTTGCTGCAGTGCAGAGCTTTTTGCCCGATCTTGGTATCGCCCGCGAAAACATTGTGTTCGTTTCAGGAATCGGTTGCTCATCTCGCTTCCCTTACTACCTAAACACCTATGGCATGCACTCCATTCATGGCCGCGCACCTTCAATTGCGACAGGCCTTGCCACTGCACGTGAAGATCTTTCTGTTTGGGTGATCACTGGCGATGGCGATGCACTTTCAATCGGTGGCAACCACTTGATCCATGCGCTTCGCCGCAACGTGAACCTGAAGATCCTGTTGTTCAACAATCGCATTTACGGCCTGACCAAGGGTCAGTACTCGCCAACAAGCGAGCAGGGCAAGATCACGAAGTCAACGCCAGAAGGTTCACTGGACTACTCATTCAATCCGGTTTCCTTGGCACTTGGCGCCGAAGCAACCTTCGTTGCTCGCACCATTGACTCAGACCGAAAGCATCTACAAGGTGTTCTCGCCGCTGCAGCAGCCCATGAAGGCACTGCGCTCGTTGAGATCTATCAGAACTGCAATATCTTCAACGACAATGCTTGGGAACCACTCAAGGATGCGGACACTCGCGAAGATCTCATGATCCGCCTTGAACAAGGTGAACCAATCATGTTCGGTAAAGAAAAAGACAAAGGCGTAATTCGCACACCTGATGGCCACCTTCATGTCGTTGATGTTGCCGAGGTTGGCACTGATGCGCTCATTCGTCACGATGCGCATGCCGCAGACCCAGGTCTTGCCTTTGCTTTGTCGCGATTGTCTGATGTCTACTCATTGCAGAACACCCCGATCGGCATCTTCCGCGATGTGAACCGCCCAAGCTACGACCGCTTGGTGCGCGAGCAGGTTGCATCAGTTAAGGAACGCCGCGGTGCGGGTGACCTTCAGGGGCTTCTCACCGGCCATGACACCTGGACAGTGGGCTAAATAGACTCAACGTATGCCGAGGACCCAAAGAGCAGTAGGAATTCTGCTCGGGTCCTCGGCATATACATTGTGGGCCTTGTTCCCGTTTTACTTCGAGGCCATCAACGAAGTTTCAATCGTTGAAATCATTGCTAACCGGATCATTTGGTCATTTGTTTTCTTATGCATCGTGATCACCCTGACTCGGCGTTGGCACGTGATTCGCACAGCTTTTACGAATAAGCGAAGCCTTGGACTCTTAACCGTTGCCGCGATCTTCCTAGCCGCTAACTGGAGCACGTACGTTTTTTCCATCGTCACCAATAACGCTCTCGCATCATCCCTTGGCTACTTCATCACGCCTCTCGCAGTTGTCGCCCTTGGTGTGATCGTGCTGAAGGAGAAACTTCGGCGAGCTCAATGGGTTGCGGTAGCTGTTGCACTCCTTGCCGTAGTGGTGATCACCTTGAGTTACGGAACCGTGCCTTGGATCGCCATTATTTTGGCGATTTCGTGGTCAATCTATGGATACATCAAGAAGTACTTGGACTTTCCTGCCATTGAAAGCGTTGCAGTCGAAGCGACAGTGCTCCTACCCGTAGCCATCATCATTTTGATCGTGATGGGCCTGAATCACTCTGCTTCACTGTTTTCCGGGCAACTCAACGTCGTGGGCTTACTCATGCTTGCAGGCCCTGTCACAGCAATTCCTTTGATGCTCTTTGCCGGGTCCGCAACCCGCGTCCCGCTGACTGTGCTTGGCGTTTTGGAGTACATCACGCCAGTTGGTTTATTCATTATTGGATTGGTCTTTTTTCACGAAGCAATGTCACCGGAACGATGGATTGGTTTCACACTGATTTGGATCGCATTAGTGATTTTTACTGTGGATGAAATTCGTCATCCACACACGGCTGCGGCTGGGGATGAATACCTCATCCCAGAAGAATGACTCAGCCCGTACGAGATACGACATAATCACACAGTGCTTCCAACGCAGCGCGTGCAGAGGTGTCGGGCAGCTCACTCAGTGAATCTCGAGCATTGTCTGCCCACGTGCGCGCCTGCGAACGCGCTTCATCAATAGCGCTGTGGCTACGCAATAACGAAAGTGCTTCCGCGTGCTCACCATCATCTGGCAAAGGCCGAGAAAGTAAATCCTGCAAACGAGCATCTGTTACTTCGGTACTGGCCATCGCAATCAAGCCCGCCAACGTTGGGATGCCCTCGCGCAGATCGGTACCTGGAGTCTTACCGGACTGCTCAGATTCTGAGGTGATGTCTACGAGATCGTCAGCAAGCTGGAAGGCAACGCCAATGCATTCACCAAACTTAGTGAGCACTTCCGTTGTGGCTGAATCCGCACCAGAAAGCATTGCACCAAAGCGACCAGCGGTTGCAATCAGCGAACCCGTTTTATCAGCGAGCACTTCGATGTGATGCCGCACTGGATCTGCACCATCAACGGGGCCAACAGTCTCGCGAATCTGACCGATACATAGGCGTTCGAAGGTGCGTGCCTGAATACGCACGGCATCTGGGCCAAGATCGGCCAAAATATCGGACGCTCGAGCGAAGAGGAAATCTCCAGTCAAGATTGCGATTGAGTTATCCCAGCGCGCATTTGCAGACGCTGCACCGCGGCGCATTTTTGCTTCGTCCATCACATCATCGTGATACAAGGTTGCTAAATGCGTGAGTTCAACAACCACTGCTGCGTCAATAACTTCCTTGCGATCAGGATCACCGAACTGTGCAGCAAGGAGCGTTAAGAGCGGACGGAATCGTTTCCCGCCTGCATCGACTAGGTGCGCGGACGTTTCCGTGACGAACGGATACTCGCTTTTTATTGCTTCATGAAGGGCGACTTCCACCCGCTCCATGGCAGCGGTCATCGAGGCCTCAAGGGCTGGGTCACTTGAGAGCGAACCTAAGGGTTGAGGACTCATATCAGCTCGTTACTAGCGGATGAAGACGCCGGCGTTGTCAATGAGATCAAGCAGAGGCTGGGGGAAGACACCCAGCAACACCGTAACCGTTGCAGCAGCAGCCAATGCAATCGTGGTGAACACTGAAGGAATAGCCACCGTTGCAGTCTCGTCGGTTGGCTCAGTGAAGAACATCAACACCACTACGCGCATGTAGAAGAACGCCGCGATCAGCGAGGCAATGACGGCCGCAATAACCAACCATGTATCACCCGATGCATACGCAGCAGTGAACACGTAGAACTTGCCAATGAAACCGCTCGTCAGTGGAATACCGGTGAGTGCCAGCATGAAAATGGTAAAGAGTGTGGCAATAAACGGCGACTTGCGACCAAGGCCAGCCCACTGCGACAGGTGCGTTGCTTCACCATTCTCATCGCGAACCATCGAAATCACAGCAAAGACGCCAATGGTGGTGAACGCGTAGGCGATCAGGTAGAAGATCGAACCGGCAAGACCTGCGGCACTTGCAGCAACAACGCCAAGGAGGATGAAACCTGCCTGCGCGATGGACGAGTATGCGATCATCCGCTTCATGTCTGTTTGCGTGAGCGCCAGGATTGCTCCCACGAACATGGTCAGTATGGAAATGACCCACAGCATTGGTGCCCAGTCCCAGCGCATGCCGCCAAGAGCCACGTAGAGCAAACGCAAGAGTGCGCCAAACGCAGCAATCTTTACCGCTGCTGCCATGAAGCCAGTCAGCGGCGTTGGCGCTCCTTGGTACACATCTGGTGCCCATTGGTGGAATGGTGCTGCACCAATCTTGAAGAGCAGCCCAGCAACAACCAAGCCGATTGCGATCAAGATGAGTGCCGTTTCACCGGTCTTAGAACCCAGAGAGCTTGCGATGCCAGCGAATGTGATCGACCCACTGAAGCCGTATAACAATGCTGCGCCATAAAGGAAGAACGCGGAGGCGAAAGCGCCAAGCACAAAGTACTTGAGTGCGGCTTCCTGTGAGAGTAGACGGCGGCGGCGAGCCATACCTGCAAGCAGATACAAAGGAAGTGACATAACTTCCAACGCCACGAACATCATCAGAAGATCGTTTGCAATCGGGAACAACATCATGCCGCCGACTGCGAATAGGAAGAAGGCCCATATTTCTGTTTGGAAGTAACCTCGGGCGGTGAACTGACGCTCATCTTCTGAGCCTGGAAGCGACGATGCGCGGGCAGCGAATGCGTCGCCATTTGGATCCAGTCCGCGTTCTGCCATAAGCAGCGCACCCAAGATCGATATGACGACAACAGCTCCTTGCAGAATGAGTCCTGGGCCATCAATGGCTAGAGCACCCTGACCCGCGGTGTCGCGAACTCCGTTGAGATTGATCACGGCGATCAGTGCCGCAATCAATGAAACGAAGACCAGGATCAACTGAGCTGGTCGACGTGCTCCACGCGGAAGAAATGTTTCAAATAGCACTGACACCACGCCGGCGCCAAGCACAATAAGTACGGGAGCTAACAATCGATAATCAAGGGATGGCATCTCCCAAGGAGTTGCATCCACCGCGTGGACCACTGTTGCTACGGCGTTCACTGCTGGGCTCCTTGCGACGTGGTGCTAATAATGCCAACGGTTGGCTCAGGGTTCGTTGCCCCAACCATCGTCATGACGTTTTCCACGGCTGGGTTCACGACATTGAGGACAGGGGCTGGGTACAGACCCAAGAAGATGGTCAATGCAGCGATAGGAACCAGCGCAGTGATCTCTCGACCTGTCAGATCTTTGATGTGTTCAAGTCCGCTGCCAACGGCACCCGTCATCGACTTTTGGTACACACGCAGGACGTATGCAGCTGTAATCACAATGCCAAGCGTCGCGATGCCACCCACCCACATGTAGCGCTCAAAGGCACCCAGTAGCACCATGAATTCGCCAACGAACGACACCAAACCTGGCAACGCAAGCGACGACAATGCCGCGAATAGGAAGAAGCCCGCGAGTACTGGTGCCGGCTTGTTGACACCCGAGTAATCCGACAACAAACTCGAGCCATTACGACGCTGCATTAAGTAGCCAGCCGTGAGGAACAGGGCGGCTGTCGACAGACCGTGAGCAATCATGTAGACCGTTGCACCGCTAATACCGATACTGGTGAACACGAAGATGCCCAAAATGATGAAGCCAAAGTGCGACATAGATGAGTAGGCAAAGAGACGCTTGAGATCGTTTTGACCCAATGCAACAAATGCACCGTAGAAAATTCCGATCACAGCGAGCGCAATGATGACTGGCGCATAGAAATCACTGGCCGCCGGGAAGATTGGCAAGCAGTAGCGAATCATGCCGAAGGTGCCAACCTTGTCGAGCACACCAATGAGCAACACCGCTGTGCCTGGTTTTGAAGCGGCAGCAGCATCTGGCAGCCACGTGTGGAACGGCCACATTGGCGCCTTAATCGCAAAGGCGAGGAAGAAGCCAAGGAAGAGAATTTTCTGAGTGTTCGGATCAATCCCCGCACCTAGCAAAATCTGCGAGAAATTGAACGTTCCTGTGACAACGTACAAGCCGATCATGGCAGCGAGCATGAACAGCCCACCGACCAAGCTGTAGATCAAGAACTTCATCGCAGCGTATGAACGCTGGGCGCCGCCGTAGCGACCAATCATGAAATAGACCGGGATAAGCATCGCTTCGAAGAAGACGTAGAACAAGAAGACATCGGTGGCAGCAAAGACGCCGATCATCATGGTCTCGAGCAGCAGGATAAGCGCGAAGTAACCCTTGACGCTGCCTACGCTTTCAGACTGCGGCTGCTCAACATCGTTCCAGCCAGCAAGGATCGTGATAGGCACAAGCACCGCAGAAAGTGCGATGAGTACCAAACCAATGCCATCGACACCCAATGAATAGGTAACCCCAAAGCTTGGAATCCAGTCATGCGTCTCGCGGAACTGGAATACAAATTCACTCTGGCCATCGAACTGCAACGCCATAACTACAACTAACGCGAGCACAATCAATGAGATCGCAAAAGCTAGCTGCTTAGCCAATAGCGGCATTGATTTTGGCAACAGCGCTACAACAACGCTGCCGACAAGTGGGACCAGACCGAGAACGGTCAGCCAAGGGAACGAATTCACGAGAGCCTCACCAATACGAGTGCCAAGACAACCAAGACTGCGCCGCCGACCATGGATAGTGCGTAGGACCGAATGAAGCCAGACTGGTACGGACGCAAACGAGCTGACAACCCACCGAAGAACGCAGCACTCCCGTTGACTAAACCGTCAATCCAAGAACCGTCGAACCACACCAAGAAGCGCGACAACCAAAATGACGGCTGCACAACGAGAGTGTTGTTCACAGCATCGCCATACAGATCTTCACGAGCTGCGCGAGTCAACCAATTGCCACGTGGAGCAACGATTGGCACTTCACGCCGTGCGTACTGAATCCAGCCGTAGGCTGCACCTGCAAGCACTAACACCAGCGTGATGATTATCAGCGCCCACTCTGGGATAGCAATGTGCTTTTCTTCGAAGCCAGTGACAGGTTCCAGCCAGGTTTCGATATTGCCCCAGAAAAGCAATGCCATACCCATGAAGGTTGAACCGATAGCCAAGATGATCAACGGAATCGTCATCACCTTTGGTGATTCATGTGGATGAACGCCGTCTTCCCAACGCGCCTTGCCAAAGAAGGTCATCGCAGCCATACGAGTCATGTAGAAGCCTGTGATAGCTGCAGCGATGATGGTCAGCACGCCGACGAAGGTGTTGCTTTCGAATGCAGCGTGAATAATCGAATCTTTGGACCAGAAGCCAGAAAACGGTGGAATACCCATAATCGACAATGTGCCAATAATGAATGTTGCATACGTAACAACCATCGCAGTGCGCAAGGCACCGTAGCGACGCATATTGACGTTGTCGTTCATGCCGTGCATGACCGAGCCAGCACCCAAGAACAACCCTGCCTTGAAGACACCGTGAGTCAACAGATGGAAGATCGCGAACACGTAACCAACTGGTCCAAGGCCTGCAGCCAGAACCATGTAGCCAATCTGGCTCATTGTGGAACCAGCAAGTGACTTCTTGATGTCGTCTTTGGCAGAACCGATGATCGCGCCCATAAACATAGTGATCACACCAATGACCACAACTGCAGTTGCAGCCCAAACTGCCGCATCGAAGATCGCGTTACTTCGGGTAATGAGGTAAACGCCCGCGGTGACCATCGTTGCTGCGTGAATGAGTGCCGACACCGGAGTCGGGCCTTCCATCGCATCGAGCAACCAGGCCTGCAGTGGGAATTGGGCTGACTTTCCGGCAGCAGCAAGCAGCAGCAAAAGACCAATAGCAGTGAGAGTACCTTCGCTGGCTTGGCTTGTAGCGCCAAAGACTTCTTCAAATCCAACCGAACCGAAGGTCACAAACATGACCATGATTGCCAGGCTCAGACCGACGTCACCAACACGGTTGATGATGAATGCCTTCTTGCCAGCGGCAGCAGCCGTTGGCTTGATTTGCCAGAAACTGATCAACAGGAAGGAGGCCAGGCCAACGCCTTCCCAGCCGACATACAACAAGAGGTAGTTGTTCGCCAGAACCAACAACAACATCGCGGCAACAAAGAGGTTCAGGTAGCCGAAGAACTTGCGCTTGTCTGGATCGTGGCTCATGTAGCCAAGGGAGTAGATATGAATCAAGGTGCCGACAATGGTGATGAGCAGCACGAACACCATTGACAGCTGATCAATCTGGAAAGCCATGTCGACCTGGAAGTTTCCAGCAAACATCCAACTAAATTCATTTTGACTAAAGGTGCGTTGTTCCGCGCCGTTACCCATCATTGCGATCAACATCCAGATCGCGATAACTGCGTCGACGAACACAGTGAAGACACCCAAGTATGGGCCCCACTTATTTGTCTTTCGCCCGCTGAACAGCAGGATTGCGGCTCCAGCTAGCGGCAGCGCAATCAAGAGCCACAGCAGCGAGAACACGCCGGTTGCCGGCATTACCTCTTGCACGATGCGTCCTAGTCCTAGTACTTCAGCAGGTTGGGTTCGTCAATGGAAGCTGATCGGCGTGATCGGAAGATCTGCACAATGATTGCTAAGCCCACTACAACTTCAGCGGCTGCAACAACCATCACGAAGAACGCCACGACCTGGCCGTCCAGATTTCCATTCATTCGGGCAAACGCCACGAAAGCCAGGTTCGCTGCATTGAGCATGAGTTCCACACTCATGAACACAACGATGGCATTGCGGCGCACTAGAACCCCGAGGGTTCCAATACCGAACAGCAGGGCAGAAAGAATCACGTAATTGGATGGATTCATAGCGAATCGGCCTCCTCGATTGCGCGACCGTCATTAATGTCCACTGGCGCAACTTCTCCGCGAGCGCGTAACGCGCCCGGGATGCTTGCATCTGTTGGTGTTCCATCAGGTAGCAATGCAGGCGTATCTACTGCGTTGTGGCGTGCATAGATACCTGGGCTTGGACGGTTTCCAGGGTGCTCATCACTCTTGAAGCGAGCGACTGACAACTGTGCCTGCGTTGGCTTTGGCTGCCAGTGTTCGCGATGTGCAAGCACCATGGCACCCATGGCCGCAGTGATCAGGAGTGCTGACGTCACTTCGAAGACCACAAGGTAATCAGTGAAGATCAGGTGAGCGATGCTCTGAACGTTGCCGCCATCAACTCGATTTGCAGCATCAAGACCAACTGCTGGCAAACCGGCAAGTGAACTGCCAAGACCCCAGACCATAATCACGATCAGCAATAAGCCAAGAAGCAGTGCCAAGAACCGCTGTCCCTTGATGGTTTCAATGAGTGAGTCGGATGAATCCACACCAACAACCATGAGGACGAACAAAAAGAGCATCATGACTGCGCCGGTGTACACGATCACCTGGACCATGCCCAGGAATGGTGCGTTGTTCGCGATGTAGAGCACTGCGAGGCTAATCATGGTCAATGCCATCCATAGCGCGCTGTGCACAGCCTTGCGTGAAGTGATCAAACCTACGGCTCCCAGAACCGACAGAACTGCACACACCCAAAACACAATGGCTTCGCCGGTGTTCACTGTGTTCACGAGTTTGCCTCCCGTTCAACGAGGTCAGGGCCCTTAACACGATTGGCGTAGTAGTCCTGCTCTGTGGTGCCTTCTGCCATCGCGTGTGGTGCAGGAACCATGCCAGCCAACAACGGACCGAGCAGATCCTTCTTTTCGTAGATCAGATCTGCGCGATTGTTGTCGGCCAATTCGAATTCGTTAGTCATCGTGAGCGCACGCGTTGGGCAGGCTTCAATGCATAGACCACAGAAGATGCAGCGCGCATAGTTGATTTGGTACACACGCCCGTACCGCTCACCTGGTGAGAATCGCTCTTCATCAGTGTTTGATGCACCTTCAACATAGATCGCGTCGGCCGGGCAAGCCCAGGCACACAGTTCGCAACCCACACACTTTTCCAAACCATCTGCCCAACGGTTGAGTTGGTGACGGCCGTGGAAACGTGGCTGTGGTGGGTACTTATGGGCATCTTCTGGGTACTGCTCAGTGACCACCTTCTTGAACATGGTCGCGAAGGTGACCCAGAATCCCCGGATTGCTTGGGGCAGCTCAGCCATCGATGGCCTCCTGCGTAGTAACGGATGATGTTGCGCGGCGCGTTGGCAAGGTCACTTGCTGTCCTGGCATTGGTGGGACGGGGTAACCGCCCGCCATCGCATCGAACGGACGAGCTTGTGCCTTGCTTTCAGCTTCTTCAAGTTCAGCGGCCTTGCGATCTGATCGGGACTGCAAAAGCCACGATCCAATGAGCAGCACCACAATGATGGCACCGCCGATCAACAAGACCTGTGTGTTACTCATCGTGATGTCGTTTCGCACTACGCGTGCGGTTGCGACAATCAGGATCCAAGCGATCGATACTGGAATAAGCACCTTCCAGCCGAACTTCATGAACTGGTCGTAACGCAAACGAGGCAGCGTGCCGCGTAGCCAGATGAAGACAAAGATAAAGATTTGAACCTTGAGTAGCCACCAAAGAATTGGCCAGTAACCAGTGTTCGATGCTTCCCAAAGTGAAATTGGCCAAGGTGCACGCCAGCCGCCAAGGAAGAGTGTGGTTGCCAATGCGGAAACGGTCACCATGTTGATGTATTCGGCCAAGAAGAAGAGTGCGAACTTCATGGAGGAGTATTCCGTGTGGAAACCACCAACGAGTTCGCCTTCTGCTTCTGGAAGGTCAAATGGTGCACGGTTGGTTTCGCCCACCATGGCCGTGACGTAGATCAAGAACGATGGCAACAAAATTACGGCGAACCAGATCGGCTCCTGTGAAGCAACGATCTCTGAAGTCGACATTGATCCTGCGTACAGGAACACCGCCACGAAAGACAGACCCATCGCAATTTCATAAGAGATCATCTGTGCACTTGATCGCAATCCACCAAGCAACGGATAGATCGAACCGGAGGCCCAACCCGCAAGCACAATGCCGTAGATACCAATCGAAGCAATTGCGAGCACGTAGAGAACTGAAACTGGGAAGTCCGTGAGCTGCAGTGGAGTCTCAACACCGAACATATTCACAAGCGGACCGAAGGGAATCACTGCAAATGCAACGAACGCCATTGTCGCCGAAATGATTGGAGCGATCCAATACACGGCAAGGTGAACACCCTTAGGAACGATTTCTTCCTTGAGTGCAAGCTTCACGCCATCCATTAAGGATTGCAATAAACCAAATGGGCCAACCCGGTTTGGTCCGATGCGGTGTTGCATGCGCGATACAACGCGGCGTTCCCACCAAATAGTAAAGAGCGTGAGCAACACCAAGAGTACGAAGATGCCAAGTACTTTGACGATGACGATCCACCAAGGATCTACACCAAACCATCCCCACTGGCCTTCGGTCATGCGACACCTCCTGCAGTTACGGCAACCGAAGATCCGATGCGAGCACCAAGATCACGGTAAATGGAGCAATCGGTTGAGTTCATCGGCACGAAGATCACGTTGTCGATGACATCGCCAATAACAAGTGGCAACACAACGGAGCCTGACGGACCTGCAACAGTAACCGTTGCGGGTGAACCAAGTTGGGCACTCGAGTTCGCGGATACCAATGCGACAACTTCACGAGCTGTAGCCGCTAAGAATGGTTCGCCTTCTTGCATCACGCCTGCGTCGAGCAATTCGCGCCATGAAGCCAAACGGAATCCATCAACATCCTTGGCACTGCCCTGGAGTGCAGGTGCGTCTTCACGAGCCCCATTCCAGTGACCTAGGCCTGCAATTTCACGACGAATACCGGCAACATCCCAAGCACCAGCTTGTTTGCCGATCGCATTTGCGATCATTCCCAGCACCGTTGCATCAGTCATTGCGAGAGCATCCTTAAAGACCTGCCCAAACGGACGTGGACGGCCTTCCCAATCCACAAACGTTCCAGCCTTCTCGGTGACCAAGGCAATCGGCAATACGACGTCTGCAGATTGGGTGAACTCTGAGTGGTGATGATCAAGGGAAACTACGAAGCCAGCACGGCGCACAGCGGCGGCGGTAACTTCTGGTTCAGGAAGATCCACAGCATCAACGCCACCAACAACAAGTGCCCAGAGTGTTTCGCGGCTAGCTGCGTTCAGAATGCTGTCACCAGAAAGACCAACTGAACTTGGCAGTGCATCTGCATCAATACCCCACACTGCAGAAACTTCTGCGCGAGCTGACGCATCTGTGAGTGGACGGCCACCTGGAAGCAAACCTGCAAGTGCACCTGCATCAAGTGCACCGCGCTCCCCTGCTCGGCGTGGAACCCAAGCAAGGGCTGCACCTGTATCGCTCGCCAACTTGGCAACTGCAGATGCAGCACCTTCGCTCGCTGCAATGCGTTCGCCCACCAGAATTACAGCACCAGGTTGAGTAAGTGCCTGCTTGAGATCTGCGGAAAGATTGTTAAGCGCTGCTGCTTCATCGCCAGGCGCAGCGGTGATCAAAGTGCCACCCATTTTGTTCAAGCCGCGAGTTGCAACTGCACCAATACTTGCCACTTTGGTGTGTGCCTTACGCAAGCGCAAGAAGACCATTGGTGACTCATCTTCAGGTTCAAATGAAACCAACAGCACAAACGGTGCCGACTCAAGGGCGTCATAAGTAACCTTGATTGGAGTTCCCGCGATTGTTGAACGAAGCAACTGTGTTTCTTCAGCTGAGGTCGCACGTGCGCGGAAGTCAATGTTGTCGGTGCCAAGAATTGCGCGAGCAAACTTTGCGTATGCGTATGCATCTTCTTGAGTCAGGCGACCACCGGTGAGCACACCAGTTGATGCGCCAGCTTGTGTCAGCCCGCGAGCTGCAACGTCAATGGCTTCTGGCCATGATGCTGGGCGAAGTTCACCGTTTTCGCGCACCAACGGTGTGCTGATGCGACCTTCAGTGAGGTATGGGAATGCGAAACGACCCTTGTCGCAGTTCCAATCTTCGTTGACTTCAGGGTTTTCCCACGCCAAACGCCGCGTAATTTCACCACGACGGTAGTCCGTGCGCAGTGAACAACCTGATGCACAGTGCTCACAGGTTGTTGGTACTGAAACCAAATCGAATGGGCGGGAACGGAAGCGGTACGCCGCACTGGTCAGTGCACCCACTGGGCAAATTTGTACCGTGTTGCCTGAGAAGTAGGAATCAAAGGGCTGATCGTCCGCAGTGCCGACTTGCTGGCTTGCGCCGCGCTCAAGAAGTTCGATCATTGGATCGCCAGCGATCTGATCTGCAAAGCGCGTGCAACGTGCGCAGGAAACACAACGCTCGCGATCGAGAAGAATCTGAGCGCTGACGTTAATTGGCTTTTCGAACGTGCGCTTTTCACCTTCAAAGCGTGATTCTGGTCGACCAACAGACATCGCTTGGTTTTGAAGTGGGCATTCGCCGCCCTTGTCGCATACAGGGCAATCAAGTGGGTGATTGATGAGCAGGAACTCCATCACGCCTTCTTGTGCTTCCTTAGCGACCTCGGATGACTGCTGCGTACGAATGGTCATGCCATCGTTCACAACCTGCGCACATGCAGGCTGCGGCTTTGGCATGCCTTCAACTTCGATCAAGCAAGCGCGACAAGCAGCAACCGGCTCGAGCAATGGGTGGTCACAAAAACGTGGGATCTCCACGCCGATCATTTCGGCGGCGCGGATTGCCAAGGTGCCCTTGGGGACAGCAATGGCAACGCCATCAATGTTCACATTGACCATTGGCACCACTTCAGTGGTGAGGTTTTCGCTCATCGGGTTGCAGCTCCCGCGTAGATGTAGGAAGCCACCGGATCGAATGCATCATCGACCGGTGAATTGGTTGCCGCGACAAATTCGTCACGGAAGTACTTGAGTGCAGCTGGGAACGGCGTCGCTGCCGCATCACCCAACGCACAGAACGAACGGCCAGAAATCTGGTTACACGCACTGACCAGCAGTTCGAGATCTGATTCCTTGGCGTGACCGTGCTCGAAGTTTTCCAGCATGCCGGTGATCCAGTACGTGCCTTCACGGCACGGTGTGCACTTTCCGCAGGACTCATGCTTATAGAACTCAAGCCATCGAGTAACTGCCTTTACGACGCTGACCGTTTCGTCGAAGATCATTGGTGTTCCGGTGCCAAGCATGGTTCCGGCAGCAGCCATCTCTTCGTAGGTCATCGGTAGATCAAGATGTTCTTCAGTAAGCAAAGGCACCGATGAACCGCCTGGAAGCCAGAACTTCACCTTTCCGCCACCACGGACACCGCCGGCATATTCCAAGAGCTGACGCATCGTGATGCCCAGTGGTGCTTCGAAGATGCCCGGGTTGTTCACGTGCCCGGAAACTGCCCACACCTTGAAGCCCGGTGACTTCTCCGTACCAAATGAACGGAACCAATCAACACCGCGATCAATGATGTACGGGATATTGCAGATGGTTTCAACGTTGTTGATCACTGTTGGTGATGCATACAAACCTGCGACAGCAGGAAACGGTGGCTTCAAACGCGGTTGACCGCGGAAACCCTCGAGTGAATCAAGGAGCGCAGTTTCCTCACCGCAGATATATGCACCTGCACCTGAATGCACAACGATTTCAAGGTCAAATCCTGAACCCAAGATGTTCTTGCCCACAAGCCCGGCACGTCGCGCTTCCGCAACTGCACTTGCCACCTTACGAAGAGCGTTTGGTACCTCACCGCGAATGTAGATGAAGGCGTGGTTTGCGCGAATCGCAAACGACGTAATGATCACGCCTTCGATCAACGCGTGCGGGTTGGCCATCATGATGGGAATGTCTTTGCAGGCACCAGGCTCTGACTCGTCAGCGTTCACCACGAGGTAGTGAGGCTTGCCATCATTTTGTGGAACGAAGCTCCACTTCATTCCCGTAGGGAAACCTGCGCCACCGCGGCCACGCAGGCCAGAATCCTTAACAGTGCTGATAATTGCGTCAGGATCTTGCTTCAACGCCTTTTCAAGAGCGACATATCCACCAACGCGCTTGTATCCATCCAGCGTGTAGAGATCTGGTTGATCCCAGTGCTCGGTAATTACGGGGGTAAGAGTCATGACTTAGCCCTCCTGTCCGGAACGAGGGGCCGCCATGTTGTGTTCTTTTGCGTAACGCAAACCTGCGAGCATCTTGGCATCGACCGAACTACCTTCTCCGGCAAGGCCGTCGTCAGGGAACGCCAAAGTGTGCTCAGTTGCTTGGAAGTTACGGATAACTGGACCGCGCGTTGATTCAACGCGTTCGCCACGCGATAAACGCTCAACAACATCCAGTGCCGATGTTGGTGTGACGTCGTCCATGAATTCCCAGTCGACGGTCATAACTGGCGCGTGCGTACATGCTGCCTGACATTCAATGCGCTCAAGTGAGAACTTGCCATCAGCAGTCGGTTCGTTGTGACCAACACCAAGGCGTTCAGAAAGTGCTTCGTACACGGCATCGCCACCAAGGAGGCCACACAACGTGTTGACGCAAACACCAATGTGGTGTTCGCCAACTGGCTTGCGCTTGTACATCGTGTAGAACGTTGAAACTCCAGTGACTTCAGCAGGCGATATGCCAAGCACCTCAGCACAAGCAGCAATGCCCTCGCTCGTGACTTCACCTTCGGCGCTTTGCACAAGATGCAGCATTGGCAGTAGCGCAGAGCGCGGCTGTGGGTAGCGTGCGACAAGTTCGCGCATGCTCGCAAGTGTCTGCTCGTTAATGGCCATGTTCTCTCACCTCTCGACCGCGTTAGCGATCGACTCCGCCCATAACTGGATCGATGCTTGCAACAGCTGCGATGACGTCAGCAATCTGACCGCCTTCGCACATAGCCGCAACTGACTGAAGATTCGTGAATGACGGATCGCGGAAGTGCACACGGAATGGACGAGTGCCACCAGCACTCACCAAGTGACATCCAAGTTCTCCACGTGGTGCTTCAATCGCCGTGTAGACCTGACCAACAGGAACACGGAAACCTTCAGTAACCAACTTGAAGTGGTGGATCAACGCTTCCATTGACTCCGACATGATTTCGCGGATGTGTTCAAGGGAGTTGCCCTGGCCATCGCTGCCAACAGACAACTGAGCTGGCCATGCAATCTTCTTGTCTTCAACCATCACTGGACCTGGCTGCAAGCGATCAAGTGCCTGCTCAACGATGCGAATTGATTGCTCCATTTCGCGAATGCGAATGAGGAAGCGGCCGTATGCATCGTTAGTGGTTTCAGTAACGATTTCGAACTCGTAGTTTTCATAGCCACAGTAAGGCTGAGACTTACGAAGGTCTTGAGGGAAACCAGTCGCGCGAAGCACTGGACCAGTAACACCAAGAGCCATACAACCGGTGAGATCAAGGAACCCGATGCCGACGGTGCGACCCATCCAGATGTTGTTATCAACTAAGAGATCAGCAGTGTCTTTCAAGCGCTTGCGAAGTAGCGGAATAGTTTCGCGAATCTTTTCTTCTGCGCCAGCAGGAAGATCCTGAGCAACGCCGCCCGGACGGATGTACGCATTGTTCATGCGAAGGCCGGTGATCATTTCGAAAATGTCGAGAATGAGTTCGCGTTCGCGGAAACCAAATTCCATCGCGGTGAGCGCACCTAGCTCCATGCCACCAGTTGCAAGCGCCACGAGGTGAGATGAAATTCGGTTGAGTTCCATCATCATCACGCGAATGACGTTGGCACGTTCTGGAATTTGATCGGTAATGCCAAGAAGCTTTTCAATTGCTAGGCAGTACACCGCTTCGTTAAAGAACGGTGCTAGGTAGTCCATACGTGTTGCGTACGTAACACCTTGGGTAAATGAACGGAACTCCATGTTCTTTTCAATACCGGTGTGTAGGTAACCAATGCCGCAGCGGGCTTCAGTGACGTACTCGCCTTCAATTTCAAGAATCAAACGGAGCACACCGTGAGTTGACGGGTGCTGCGGACCCATGTTGATGACGATGCGCTCTGAATCGCTATCGGGGTCAACAGTGATTGAATCCCAGTCGCCGCCGCCAACGTTGAAGATGCGTCCCTCTTCGGAATCACCGAGGTTGGCATATGGATCGTTGGCCTGCGCTGGTGCACTGGTGTAGGTGACGTTATCTGTGGTCATGAGTTGTACGACCTCCGCTGATCTGGTGGCGGAATAGTTGCGCCCTTGTATTCAACTGGAATGCCACCCAATGGGTAGTCCTTACGCTGTGGGTGACCTGGCCAATCATCTGGCATTTCAATGCGCGTCAATGCTGGATGGCCATCAAAGATGATGCCAAAGAAGTCAAAGGTTTCGCGCTCATGCCAGTCATTGGTTGGGTACACGCTGACTGAGGAAGGAATGTGGCGATCTGAATCAGGAGTCACCACTTCAACCCGGACGCGGCGGTTGTGGGTGATCGACATTAGGTGGTAAACCGCATGCAATTCGCGGCCAGTGTCGCCTGGGTAATGAACGCCGCTGACGCCTGTTGAAAATTCGAAGCGCAGGCCTGGCTCATCACGCAGGGTTGAGAGCACTGTGACAAGTTGCGCGCGGCGAATGAAGAAGGTGATTTCGTTGAAGGAAATCACAACTTTTTCAATTGCATCTGCCGCACTGATGTTGCGAGCTTTCAACGAGAGCTCGAGTTCATCTGCAACTTCATCAAACCATCCACCGAACGGGCGAACTGATGCTTCTGGCATGTGCATGAGTTCAACGAGTCCACCAAAACCGCTAGTGTCGCCGGAACCTGATGCACCGAAAGCGCCTTCGCGCACATGGAAGACTTCAAACTGACTCACACCAGCGGGAACGACTGGCACTACAGGAGTGTCACTCATCGTAAGAGCCCCTTCATGTCTGAAGTGGATGGCGCAACGAGAGCTTCTGCTTCCAACTCGCGCATTTGTGCGCGACGGTTTGATCCGAGCTTCATGTCTTGAATTTCATCGTGCAATTTCAAGATTGCATCGATCAACATTTCAGGCCGAGGGGGGCAACCAGGCAAGTAGATGTCGACTGGAACAACGTGATCAACACCTTGCACGATTGCGTAGTTGTTAAACATGCCACCGCTTGACGAACATACGCCCATAGCTAGAACCCACTTTGGGTTTGGCATTTGGTCGTAAATCTGACGAAGCACTGGGGCCATTTTCTGGCTCACCCGGCCGGCAACGATCATGAGATCGGCTTGACGTGGTGAAGCACGGAACACTTCCATGCCAAAACGTGCGATGTCGAAACGTGGGCCGCCAACGGCCATCATCTCAATTGCGCAGCAGGCAAGACCGAAGGTTGCTGGCCACAGTGACCCTTTACGCGCGTATCCAGCCAGCTTTTCAACTGACGTCAACAGGACGCCAGACGGCAGGTTCTCTTCAAGACCCATGCGAACTCCCGGTTAATCCCACTCGAGTCCACGACGACGCCACACGTATGCGTAGACGACGAGGACGGTGACGATGAACAGCCCCATTTCGATCAAGCCGAAAACAGCCATGCGATCGAAGGCAACTGCCCACGGATACAAAAAGACGATTTCAATGTCAAACACGATGAAGAGCATTGCGGTGAGGTAGTACTTCACCGGGAAACGTCCGCCACCCACGGGTTGCGGAGTTGGCTCGATGCCACATTCGTAGGCATCCACCTTGGCGCGGTTGTAACGCTTGGGGCCAGTAATGGGTGCGATCACTGCTGAGAACACAGCGAAACCAAATGCGAGCAGACCCAATACGAGGATCGGCGTATATACGTTCACTCAACGCTCCTGAGGTTCGCAAACATTGTGGCCAGATTGCGCGTTTGTGAACGGCTTCACGACCGGCGTAAGCATAGTGGCGGCTATGAGGGACACGCGCTACGGGTTCACTGCTCGGTGGACAGCCACGATGCCTCCGGAAAGGTTGCGCCACTGGACCTGGCCAAACCCTGCATCGGTGAGCTCTTGCCCTAGGTCAGCTTGATCGGGCCAGGCTCGGATTGACTCTGCCAAATACACGTACGCATCTGGATTGGTCGCAACTTTGGTTGCGACAGCCGGGAGGGCTTTCATCAGATATTCGGTGTACACCGTGCGAAACGGCTTGAAGGTGGGATGGGAGAACTCACAGATCACTAAACGCCCACCAGGCTTGAGCACCCTGCGAAATTCAGCCAATCCGCGGGCTCGGTCGGCCAGATTGCGTAAACCGAAGGAAATTGTGGCCGCATCGAAGGATTTGTCACGATATGGGAGGTTTAGTCCGTCTCCAGCCACAAATGGCAGCTCAGGCTGGCGCTCATGGCCGACTCGCAGCATTCCTAGGGAAAAATCGGTGGGAATCACGGTTGCCCCAGCCTTAGCAAACGGCACACTAGAAGTGCCGGTACCGGCAGCAAGGTCCAAAATCATTTCGCCCGGTTGAGGTTTGACCGCTTGGAGGACCGCTCGGCGCCAGATGCGGGTTTGACCTAAGGCCAACACATCATTTGCGAGGTCATAGCGCTCAGCAACCCCATCGAACATGGCCGCAACTGCAGAAGGATCTTTGGATAAGTCAGCACGAGTCACGCAAGCATCCTTGCACCGCGGCCAGTCTTGCGCACATCTAGGCTAGGTATGTGCCTGACCCAAGTATTGAGCTCGCCAAACAAGCCGGGCGCAACATCGTGCGCATCGGTGCGCCCATTCAGGTTCGCACTCGCCACCTTGATGATCCAGGCAACTTGCTAGCCCTCCTTCCTTCCGGTGACGCAGTCAGTTGGGTGCGCAATGGCGAGGGCATGGTTGGCTGGGGAATCGCTGCCAGCCTTGAAGTCAGCGGTGCTGAACGTTTTAGTCGCGCACAGCGCTGGTGGTCCAATTTCTGCGCTCAAGCCGCAATTGACGACACTGTGTCCATCCCCGGCACTGGTCCAGTTGCATTTGCCTCATTTGCTTTCGATCCAGAACCAGGCCGATCAATCATCATCGTGCCGCGCGTTCTCATTGGGCGCAAGAACGGACAATCGTGGATCACCACAATTGGAACCGACGGCGATCCACGCCATGAATTGCGCGCAGTCAGCATTCCTAAGGCTCCGGTCAATGTGCAATGGACTGATGGCAGTCAAACTTCAACGAACTGGAAGCTTGCCGTTGAAGAGGCAATCACCCGCATCAACCACAACGAGCTCGATAAAGTTGTGCTTGCACGCGACATCATTGGCCAAGTTGAAGGAAGCATTGATGCGCGAAGCGTATTGAGCGCATTAGCAACTTCGTATCCATCGTGCTGGACGTTCAATGTTTCCGGACTCATAGGTGCAACACCTGAACTGTTGGTGCGTCGAACTGGTGATCTCGTTACCAGCCGAGTTCTTGCAGGAACCGTGCGTAGCCAAGGCGACGCGAAAGTGGATGCAAACATGGCGCAGGCGCTGCTTGCATCCGAAAAAGATCTTGCTGAACATGAATATGCCGTGCGTTCGGTCGCACGCTCCCTTGCTGCGCACTGCACGGACCTCGATGTTCCTGATCAACCACATGTGTTGCAACTTGCCAATGTGCAACATCTTGCAACCGATGTGACTGGTCGCCTCGCTGACGATGTACCAGTGCTTGCTCTTGCTGCGCTCTTGCATCCAACAGCTGCGGTCTGCGGAACGCCGACGGAGCGCGCACTTGCCACTATTCGCGAACTCGAAGGCATGGATCGAGGGCGTTATGCAGGGCCAGTTGGTTGGATTGATGCTCACGGTGATGGTGAATTTGGCATCGCCTTGCGATGTGCAGAAATTAACCAAGACGCTGGAACAATCAGAGCCTTTGCCGGGTGCGGGATTGTCGCTGGATCAGATTCCACCCAAGAGCTAGCGGAATCAAATGCCAAACTCGTACCGATTCGCGAAGCACTCACACAGAACTAAGCAGTTGCGAGAGCTTGCTCGATTGCATCATTGACTGTTTTCAACGCGTCGGCTTCATTTTCACGCGAACATGTTCGCGCAACAATTACCTCAACCCCACCAGCCGCTATTGATCTTGTCAGCGCCACATTGAGCTCTTCCACACTCGTCACAACAATGCATGGGATACCCAAAGCTTGCACAGTCGCCGCAATATCAGCATCAAGAGGCGTGCCAAATACTCGATCAAACGAGCTAGCAAATTTCGGTGCACCTTGTTCAAGCTGCGAGAAGATTCCGCCGCCGTTGTTGTCGCTAATGACGTAGACAAGATTTGGTTGCGCCTCAACTGAAGGAACTCGCAAGCCATTGATGTCGTACAAGAATGTTAAATCGCCAAGTAATGCAATGCATGAGGCTTGACTGTCACGCTGCGCCGCAACTGCAGCACCCCATGCAGTTGAAACACAACCATCAATGCCTGAAGTGCCACGATTACCTAACGTCACTGCACTGCCAGATGCATTTGCAGCGAAATTGTAAACATGGCGTACCGGCCATGAAGGCCCAACAAAGAACACACCATCTTCAGGAACCGCTTGCCCACAAGCACGAGCGACATGCATTCCGGTGAGACTTGCAATCTCGCCAGCGAGCACAGTTTCAATCGCAACAGCGGCGAGAAGATCAGCACGCTGCCACGACTCCAGCCAATCGCTGCCAATCTCACCCTCACTTGGTGGCAGCGGACACGAAGCCACAACAACGTCGGCTGTACGCGCGGAGTCATTCCATTGAGGTTGCGCATCCACAGCAATATGGAATTTTGCACGAGCAATATGACCTTGCACTGCACGACTCAGCCCAATGCGACCAAGCGTGATCACAACATCTGGAACATGCGCATCAGCAAACTCACCATTGGCGAGAATCAACGCACCGTGCGCGAGCGTGGTGTCACATGCAGCGACGTTGCCGCTTGGTTCACCGATGATCGGCCAACCAAGGGCGTCACCCAACTCATCAACGAGATCAGTCACTTCACCATCAGCTTGATCACCCACAACAATCAAGCCTCGCTCTGGAATTGTTGCGTCATCAAGCAACATTTCAAAGACTTCATCAATAGGCACACTCATGCCGCCAAGCAGGCGTGCATCGGCTACCCAAGGGCGGCCATCTGGTCGACCGGCAAATGGACCACTCTGCATCACTTCAAGTTGTTCTTCAGGAGTCAACTCATCTGTTGGCACGAGCGGTTCAGCAAATTGCACATTGAGATGTACTGGGCCTGCACGCATGACATCAGTAGTCGCAGCAACTGCACGGGCCACCGTTGATCGCCACACCCGATTCTGGGCAACTTGATCGTCGTCGTTATGCGCCGAGGCTGGTGCGGCAAGATCAATCGCATCGCGCACACTGCCACCAAAAATTCCAACCTGATTGATGGTTTGATTCGCGCCAATCCCTCGAAGTGCGCTAGGTCGATCGGCAGTCAACGCCAACAGGGGAACATTTGAGTAGTCCGCCTCAATGATTGCCGGCAACAGGTTGGCAACTGAAGTGCCGGAAGTAGTGACAACAACAGCAGGTACTCCACTTAGCTTGCCAAGACCCAACGCTAAGAAGCCAGCGGATCGCTCATCAACTCGCACGTGCAGCGTTAATTCACCGCGGCTTTCAGCGGCAGCAAGCGCAATCGCCAAGCCAGCAGACCTCGAACCGGGCGCGAGTACTACATCAGTGATGCCACATCGAAGAAGTTCATCAACAATGACTCGCGCTAACGCTGTACTTGGGTTCACATTCCCACCTTTTCATGCCATGGGGCGACCGCTTCGGAGTGCCATGCCTGCTCAAGACGCTTAAGCCAGAACTGTGCCTGATCTTCAGTTATCCGAGCACGGGCGGCCGCCAACGAATGAGCATCCGGCGCCAAACGCTGCACTTTCATGTTTCCGCCGCGAGACACCAACGGTGCGGCAATCAGATCCTGAGCAATCAATTTCCCAGTACCCAAACCGCAAGCACGATCAATATCCAGGGCTCCCGCTAACGCAAGGGATGTACATAAACCGATTGACGATTCCATGCCATTACTGACCACGATCGGCATATTGAGCAGTTCAGCGATTTCTACGCCACGATGAACTCCGCCCACAGGTGCAGGTTTGATGATCGCGACATCGGCAAGTTCCCGTAATTCTTTCAAAGCCCGCGCATCGAGATTCTTATCTTTGCGAATGGATTCATCGACAGCTATCGGTACATCAATGGCACTGCGCACTTCACGCAATTCATCATTGTGTTCAACTGGTTGCTCTACATATTCAAGCGAGTAGGCAGATAGGCACTGGATTGCGTCAATTGCTTGCGTAACGCTCCAACAAGCATTTGCATCAATGCGGATCTGGCCAACGCCCAGGCCAAGCACTTCATCCAGGGTTTGACGCACGGCCGCAACTCGCGCCTCATCGCTGGCAAGATCGCCCGTCACCTTTACTTTGATTGTTGAACAGCCATCAGTGCCCACGACATCACGAACAAGCTGAGCAGCGACTTCACCTGTAACTCCGGGAATGATTGCGTTGACTGCAATGAATTCACGCTTGCTCGTTGGCCAATCACCAAAAGCAGCTTCTAAAGCGGTGGCCAGCCAACGGCCGGCGTATTCATTTCCGTAATCCTCAAATGGAGCGAATTCTCCCCATCCAGATGGACCGTGAATCACGACACCTTCGCGCGACGTCACACCACGAAATTCGCGATGCAACGTGATCGCAAACGGTGTGACGCCTTGGAGAAGCGCGCCGGGTAACGTCACGGACGCTTAGGGAACTTCGAGAAGTCAGGAGTGCGCTTTTCCTTGTAAGCATCGCGACCCTCTTGGGCTTCTTCGCTCATGTAGAACAACAAGGTGGCGTCGCCCGCGAGCTGCTGAATTCCTGCAAGGCCATCGTCAGCTGCGTTATGTGATGCCTTCAACATACGCAAAGCCAAAGGCGACAACTGCAACATCTCGCGTGCAATATCAACGGTTGCAACTTCAAGGTCCTTCAGTGGTACGACTTCGTTGACCAAGCCCCAGTCATAGGCCTGCTCTGCGCCGTATTGACGGCACAGGTACCAAATTTCGCGGGCACGCTTTTGACCAATGATGCGAGCCAGCAGACCCGAGCCATATCCACCGTCGAATGAACCAACCCGTGGGCCTGTTTGACCAAAGCGCGCATTCTCAGCAGCAACAGTCATGTCGCACACCACGTGCAGCACATGTCCGCCACCCATCGAATAACCAGCCACCATGGCAATTACTGGCTTTGGAATACGACGAATCAAAATCTGAAGATCCAACACATTCAGACGACCAACGCCAGCTTGAGCAACAGCATCATCGCCGATATACCCATCGTCGCCACGAATGATCTGATCGCCACCTGAACAAAAGGCGAGGTCTCCTTGGCCACACAAGATGATGACGCCAACGCGACCGTCATCTCGGGCACGAGAAAACGCGTCGATCAACTCGATGATGGTTTGTGGACGGAAGGCATTTCGTTTTTCCGGACGGTTAATCGTGATCTTCGCGATGCCAGCAGCATCTCCCGTGGAGATTTCATATTTGATATCTCCAAACTCACCTTGTGATTCCCACACGCACGCAGGAAGGGCTGATGAGTACCCCGGATCTGACTTTGCCGGTGAATCAGCAGCAACAACGGGAGGCAAGGTGTAACGCGTACGGGTATCCATGAGTGAAACGCTATCGCGACTACGCTTGCAGTGATGCCTGCCCGACCCCTCCTCCACCTCTCGGTCCCCCCGGGCGCTGAGGGCGTGAGCGTGCTCACTGAGGCACTACGCACTGCCTTAGACGGCACAGGCCCAGCTATCGCTCCCATTCCAACGGTTACCCCAGCTACTTCACCTCAGTACGTCAGCCAACTCGTGACCGCGACAAGACCTGACGATGAATCGATCCCTCTGGAATCTGATGAGATCGCCGTCGTGCTGGCCACGTCAGGATCCACGCAGCATCCCAAGGGCGTCCTTCATAGTGCTGCGACCTTGCACGCTCTTTCGAAGGCAATCCAGGGCGATGCGAATCCTCAATGGATTGCAGCACTGCCAATTACGTCAATGGGTGGTTTCAATGTGGTGCTGCGAGCTGCCGAAACTGATCTGCCAGCGTTGGGACTTTCGAGTTTGGGTGGGCTCAATCCATTCACCTCAGAAGAATTCTCTGCAACTGTTCGCATTGCTTTGCAGCACTCGCCCGATGTTCGTGTCTCGTTGGTTGCGGCCCAAGTTCGACGGTTGTTGAGCGAAGCTGAAGGCACAGAAGCCTTGCGATCCTGCGCTCAGATTCTTGTTGGTGGCGGGCCACTCCCCGCTTCCACGGCTCAAGCAGCCCGAGCAGCAGGTGTCAGCCTCACCACTACATACGGCGCAACAGAAACTGCCGGCGGGTGTGTCTATAACTCACAACCTCTGCCGGGCGTTGGCATCAGTATTGATCCGCTCAATAGCGAAATCGTGTTGACTGGCGACATGGTTGCGTTGGGATACCGAAACCAACCAGAACAGACGGCTGAACGATTCTTTGGTCGAAGTTATCGAACTGGCGATTTAGGTTCTTACGAGAACATGCTCGTGATTGACGGACGCAGCGATGATGTGATCACGATTAATGGCATCAATGTTTCGCTTAATGCTGTTGAAGAAGTGATCAATAACTTCGCAGGTGTGCAACTTGCAGCCGTAGTCGCTCAACCATCTAACGATGGTGAATTTGAACTCTACGCAGCGATCACTCTTGAGGATTCATTAGTCGATCAATCTGAACTTGCGCAAATTTTGCGCACTTCACTTCACACTGCACTCGGAAAAGCAGCTGTGCCTCGCAATTTTGCTTTTGTTGATTCGCTACCAACACTTCCCAATAACAAGATCGATCGACGAGCAGTCACTCAACTCACACATGACGGAGCAATATGGCAACGCTGAGCCAATGGGTTGGTGGCTCACGCCCTCGAACCCTTCCTTCTGCAATTGCACCTGTTGCTATCGGAGCTGGCCTTGCTGCTCGCCTCGATAGTTTCATGCTCAGCCGAGTGGCGCTTGCGCTCATCGTGGCACTCGCCCTCCAGGTCGGTGTGAATTTCTCAAACGACTACAGCGACGGCATCAAGGGCACTGATGAGGTGCGAGTCGGTCCAGTGCGACTCGTCGGCCAGAAACTCGCAGAGCCAAAGCAGGTCAAACTCGCAGCATTCCTTTGCTATTTCGTCGCGATGGTTGCTGGCCTTGGTCTAGTGCTCATGACATCACAGTGGTGGCTCATTCTGGTTGGCGTTGCTTGCATCGCGGCAGCATGGTTCTACACAGGTGGCCAGCGCCCATATGGGTACATAGGTTTAGGTGAAGTTTTTGTTTTCATCTTTTTTGGTCTCGTACCCGTCATCGGCACCGTGTACGTCCAAACCCTCAAGGTGAACGCAGCTGATGTCGCTGCGGCATGTGCAATTGGCTTACTGATCTGCACTCTTTTAGTGGTGAACAACTTGCGCGATATTCCAACGGATACTCAAGCTGGAAAACACACGTTGGCGGTGAGACTTGGAGATCGCGGAACACGAATTCTCTATGTCGTCTTTGTCGCACTTGCCTTTGCACTCACGGTTGAGCTTGCAGCACTCACCACTTGGTGGCTACTACTTGGCTTACTCAGTTTTGTTTTCGCTATCCAACCCGTGCGGATTGTTATCAGTGGCGCTGTCGGTCCCGCGTTGATCATTCCCCTCAAGCAAAGTGGCTTGTTGATCTTGATCTACGGCCTGACTTGCGGCGCTTTGCTGGCCTGGACCTGATTGTGCTGCGCGAATTTCCTCCTGCCAGGCATCTTCTGCAGCCGCTGAGTTTGCAATTTTTTGATTGATTCCACCAAAGAACGCACCAACACCTTCACTCATCACATCACGTTGACGATCGAGCATGATGATGCTTATGGCGCTTGAGATCAGCAGGCTCAATACGACTGCAAGTAGGCCCTTCACCGGTGTGAGGAACTGAAGCAGCGCCCAGATGACCAACCAGAGCAGTAAGCGTGCTGCGGTGTACATCACTGCTGTGAGCCACCGATTAGGTGCTTTTGACATGAGCCCACCGTATGCGACACGGTGCGAACGATTCAATTTGGGAGTTAAGGTGTGGCAAGGAGGAAGTCGTGATCAGAGTGTTGGGCATCGTCATCGCGGTGGCGTTCTATATCTGGTTCCTGATTGATGTCTCGCAAACACCAAAAAGCAACGTGCGCAATCTACCCAAGGTGGTTTGGCTGCTCATCGTGTTCGCACTTCCGCTTCTTGGCGGAATCATTTGGTTGCTCACTGGGCGCCCACGATCAAGTCGCCGTCGCAAATCAACGGCAGCGCCAGATGATGACCCTAAATTCCTCGCGAAACTCGCTGAAGACGAATGGCGCCGCAAAATGCGTGAGCGCCGTGGCGAAACGAGCTAACGAAGTCGATTAACTACCGACGCCCCCATACGAATGCAGACTGTTTGCCAAGAAGTTCACACCGAAGTAATTCATCAAGAATGCGATCCAACCGGCTATCGCAATGATCGATGCCTTATTGCCGCGCCATCCTGCGGTTGAACGGGCATGAAGGTAAGCGGCGTATACGACCCAAGTAATGAAGGCCCAGGTTTCTTTTGGATCCCAGCCCCAGTAACGACCCCAAGCATTTTCTGCCCAAATTGCTCCAGCAACAACAGTGAACGTCCACAAAGGAAAGGCGAAAGCCAGCGTTTTGTTGGTAAGTGCGCGTAAACGTTCGGCATCAGGAATACGCGAAGACAATGCGCCTTCGACATTGCCACGCTTCTCAGCACGGTCGCGCACGAGTGACAAACCAGCAGTCGCCGCAGCCATCGTGAAGGCGCCGGCGCAAATTATCGCAGCGAACACGTGGATGACCAACCAATAAGACTTCAGCGCAGGAACAAGTTGAGCTGCTTCCGTGTACAGAACTGTGACCGCGACACCCAAGGTCAGCAACACAGGAATAACAACAAACAATCCAAGCCAGCGTAGATCTACACGCGTGTTTGCGATCAGGTAGACGCCTAACACGCTTAGGGCTGCAGTAATGGAGAACTCGTACATGTTGCCCCAAGGCGCACGGCCTGCCCACACTCCGCGAAGCACAACACCAGTCAGCAACAGTGCAAAAGCAAGCCAACTCAGCGAAACGCCAATATTTGCGGCACGTCTCCCAGGTTCTGCAACAGGAAGTTCAGTCTTGGTGATGACTGCTGTTCCGCCAGCACTCATCTCAGTAGTCACGATGACATTGGCGGGCTTGCGACGACCGCCTGCGAAGGAGGCAGCAAACGCAAACATGGCAAAAGCCACAGCCAGCATCGACGAATAAATTGCGACATTGCTCATACGCGCGAGCGACTCAGGACTCAATGTTCCTCCTCCGGGTTACCCCGTACAACATCAGCTGCAATCAGTGCTTGTTCAACAACATCGAGGTCTTCTGCAAGCGCACCGATGTCTTCATCTTCAAAGGTCGACGTCCGCATGATTCCAGCGATTTGGATAACGGTAACCCCATCACGGGTCATGACCTTCACCCAGACCCGTCGCCTACGAATGAAAAGTGACAGAGATAACCCGAGAATGGCAATAGCCACGAACAGGAGTGCAATTTCTTTACCCGGATCAGAAGCAATTTGGAAAGAAGCCCACCGCTTAAAGCCTACGAACGTGACCGTTCCGGATCCATCAGGAAGCTTCCAGCTTTCGCCAACCTTGAGTTGCTCTAGGCCAATTCTGGACATCTTGTCCGTCACGAGCCGGTAGACGCTTTGTGTCTTTCCCGTATCTAAGCCCAGATCGCCCTTCCAAGCAGACATGAACAACGCTGGATCATCAGGGCCCGGGAAGGTTGAGTGCGGTCCCCGAATTTGATCCAGGGCCGCCGTAGGCAAAAAGAGCGCTTGCAAACCTAATTGAGGCGTTGAATCCGGGATCTTCACCACACCAGTGGAGGTAAACATTCCGTCCTGTGGCAGGAATGGCACAGCGTCTTTGAATATTTCGTTTCCATTTTTATCCGTGACTTTCACGATCGGCGCGTAGCCATGTCCGACCAAGAAGACTTTTGCCCCACCAATCACGAGCGGCTCATTAACTTCGATAAGCGCATGCTGGCGAGGAGCAGCTGGATCTGTCTTGTACGAAACATCCGCTTCAAAGGCTCGTGGCGCACCACGCTGCGCAACTCCGCGCTCGAAGTCCACGGTGAATTTATCTAGGGTGAACGAAAATGGGGGAAGGTCTTGCGCATTGGTGTATCGCCCGCCTCCCCATGCGTCGTACTGCGTCAAGGTGTTAGAAAAACTTGACCCTTCACGAACTATCACGTTGCCTTTCCAACCAAACAATCCGCCTATCGCAATCGCAGCGAGCACGAAGAGCAATGCAACGTGGAATACCAGGTTTCCTGTTTCACGCAAGTAGCCCTTTTCAGCCGCAACCCACTCAGGCGACGATGCTGGACCGCTGACTACGCGCCATTTATGTTTGCGTAACGCCTTGGACGCAATGTGCAACACCTCGCTCGCTGACGCATCTGTGGCCAGCGTTCGCGTGCCAGCCAATCGATCAAGTACACGAGGAGCCGCGGGAGGCGCACTGCGCATTGCGCGGAAGTGCACGCCTACACGCGGAACGACACAGCCGATAAGCGAAATGAAGAGCAATAAGTAGATCGCCGAAAACCAAGGCGACGAGTAAACCTCGAAGAATCCAAGACGATCAAGAGTTGGACCCCATGTCGGATTATTCGCGATGTAATCGCGAACTTTGATTGGATCTACACCACGTTGCGGGTAAATGGAACCGGGAACACTGGCAAGTGCAAGCAAAAACAACAATACGAGCGCGGTTTTCATACTCGTCAATTGACGCCAAGTCCATCGCAAGAACCCGGTATTACTCAGTGGTGGCAATTGACTCATAGCGCTGTCTCAAATCCAGGAAGCGTGACTCGCAACCAAATCGTGAAATCACTCCACCAACCAGTGACAAGCAATACACCAACGATCACCAACATTGCTCCTCCGATGCGCATGACAAGCTCATAGTGATTGCGCACCCAACTCAGCGCACGCCCCATGCGAGTGAAGAGCAAACCGAGTAACACGAATGGCAAACCAAGGCCCAAGCAATAGACCAATGAAAGCACTGCGCCACGCAATGCACTTGCTTCCGTAAATGCCAGACTTTGGACCGCTGCCAGAGTTGGACCGATACACGGAGACCAGCCCAATCCAAACAACAGACCAAGCAGTGGCGCGCCCGCAACTCCCCATGTTGGCAAGCGATGCATCCGCCATTCACGCTGGAGCCCTGGTATCAATCCCATGAAGGCCAGTCCCATGATGATGACAAGTACTCCGAGCACACGATCGATAGTGACTTGGTATTCCAACAAAGTCGCACCGATTGATCCAAACAACACTCCGTAAGAAACAAAGACGACACTGAATCCAGCAACAAAGAGCACACTGCCAAGAAACACTCGCCCGCGGTTGCCTTTTACGTCTGCAAGTTCAGCGCCAGTTAAACCCGTGATGTACGACAAGTACCCAGGAGCTAGAGGTAAAACGCAAGGAGAAAGGAAAGCGAGTACGCCGGCTGCAAATGCCAGCGGTAATGCAAACAGCAACGTACCTTGCGAAATGACATCACTAATCATGACGAACTTCGTTGCACATCATCGATAACGCTTCGTAACGTAGCCTCAGTGGCTGTTCCTAAGATTCGAGCCGCGACTCGTCCGTTCGCATCAACAATGACCGTTGATGGAATCGCTTGCGCGGGCAAGGTTTTCCTGAACAGCAATTGAACTTGACCGTCGGTATCAATCGCCTGCGGATAGGTAATCCCGTAGTTGCGAACAAAACCTTCAGCAGATGTTTGCGAATCGCGGGTGTTGAGTCCAACAAAAACAACCTTGCGTTTATCTGATTGCTTCCAAACCGCTTCTAGATCCGGAGCTTCTTTGCGACAAGGAGCACACCATGACGCCCAGACATTCATTGCTACAACCTTGCCACGTTGCGCACTCAGCGTGAACTTTCCGCCATCCAGGGTTGGCAAGGTGAAATCAGGGGCTGCAACGCGCTGACCTACTGGAATTACCTCGATAGAACCATCACCTGCGACGAAGTTGGTCTCACTGCCAGAAGTTGAACCAGGTTGAGAACTACTGCAACCAGCAATCGGCATTGCAACCAATGCAAACAGCGCGACGCCAATGCTTAAACGAACTCGTGTATGACGCATAAGCATTTCAGCGCGACCCTGGGTCAGGCGCCCGCCACCTTGCTTGCCTTATCCAATAAATCACGTGATGGTTCGGTATAGGTAATCGCCGCAAGTTCATCATCGCGATACGTCAGCGAAGTGATGGATGCAAGCGAGCATTGCCGACTACGCGGGTCGTGCCACAACCGGCGTGACTCTGCCGCGAGTCGCGCAATCCAGATTGGCAACTGATGACTGACGAGGACCACTTCGCCGCCGCGGAATTGATCACGAGCAGCATGCACTGCCTGAGTCATGCGTGCCGCAACTTCGTCATACGGCTCGCCCCATGAAGGTTTAAATGGGTTGTAAAGATGCTTCCACGTGCGGGGTTGCTTAAGAACACCATCGCCGACGCTGACCCGCTGGCCTTCAAAAATATTGTCAGCTTCGATCAAACGGGCATCAGTACCGATTTCTAATCCATGCGCACCAGCAACTGGCACAGCTGTTTGTTGCGCCCGCTCCATTGGCGACGAGATCACTCCGGTGATGTCGTGTCCGCGAAGCGCATTGCCCGCACGCTGCGCCATTTCGTGGCCGAGATCTGATAACACGTAGCCAGGAAGTCGGCCGTACAGCACGCCTTCGGGGTTGTGCACTTCTCCATGGCGAAGCAAGTGAACAACGGTGCGCTTTGGTGTAGCCATTGTGAATTACGCCTTACGTCGAGCTGGTGTACGACGACGACTTGGACGCCAGCTACCTTCACCGGCTTCCAGAGCAGCCAAGCGAAGCTCTTCGCCATGAGCGGCGAGAGCTTCAACGAGGCCGATAAGCGTGCTGGTATCAGCTTGAACGTCTACACGTAGACCATGTTCTTGCGCAGTCTTTGTGGTCTGAGGACCGATCGCAGCAACAACAGTGGTGTGATGTGGCTTTCCTGCAATACCAACCAAGTTACGCACGGTGCTGCTTGAAGTAAACAACACTGCATCGAATCCACCCGTCTTGATGGCTTCGCGCGTAGGCGCCGGAGGTGGTGCTGCACGAACTGTGCGGAAGGCCGTGATGTCTTCAACTTCCCAACCGAGTTCGGTGAGGCCTGCGACCAACGATTCAGTTGCGATATCGGCGCGAGGCAAGAAAATGCGATTGATTGGATCAATCAGTGAGTCGTACCCTGGCCATTCATCAAGGAGTGCAGCCGTGGTCTGCTCGCCTTCTGGGACCAGATCAGGGCGCACCCCAAACTCAATCAATGCTGCAACAGTGGCATCACCGACGGCGGCAACCTTGAGGCCAGCAAACGAGCGTGCGTCCAAACCGTATGAAGCAAGTTTTTCGCGGATCGCGCGTACAGCGTTGACCGAAGTAAAGCCAATCCACTCGTAGCGACCAGAAACCAAGCCGTGCACTGCGCGATCGATCTGCTGCGGGGTGCGAGGTGGCTCAACAGAAATCGTTGGAACTTCCATAGGAACAGCTCCGTGACGACGCAGCAGCGCAACAATTGAATCTGAAGGCTCTTGGGTGCGCGGAATGAGTACTCGCCAGCCAAACAGTGGTTTAGCTTCAAACCAGTCAGCCTTTTCGCGCTGCGACACAACTTCGCCAACAACAACAACGCCAGGACCTGTCTGCTTTGTGCGCTTAGCGATTGCACCAATGTCGCTCAAGGTTCCCGCGAGTGTGCGCTGATCCACCGTGGTGCCTTGACGCGTTACCGCGATCGGGGTTTTTCCATCAGCACCCGCGGCCATCAAATTCGCTGCAATTTCAGTGCACAGATCTGCGCCATTGAGGAACACCGTGGTGATGCCAGGGGACGCGAGGTCAGCCCACTGCAACTCAGGGTCGGTTCCGTCGACAACGCGAACCTGGCGGACTTTGCCGCCGGTCAAACTAAAGCCGGCGTATGCAGGGATACCCGTGACGTCACTGACGCCAGGAGCAATTTCAAAAGGAATCTTTGACTTACGAAGTGATGCGGCTTCTGCGACCAGCGTGCCGTCAATGATTGGGTCACCAGCAATGAGGTGAACGACATTTCTGCCATCCTTTGCTGCATCGACCATGGCCTTGCCGTGATCTCCAGCTACTACAAATTCTGCGTCTGCTTTCGCATGTAAACGCGCAATTGGCTCAGTGATTTCATCGGCGATCACCATGTCAGCATCGCGAATCAGCGCAACTGCGCGCAGCGTCAACAGATCAGGGTCGCCAGGACCTGCAGCAACGAGTGCCACAGTGCCAATAGCCGTTGTTTTCTTACGTGCTTTTGCGGGAATCACAGCAGCGATAACTGGTGTTTCTTCAGTTGGTGCTGCTGTTGCGGTTGCTGCACGAGTCACTTGGTGCTCTCCTGCGGTAGTGGCGGAATTGGACGTCTTTTTCGGGGCGGCCTCAGGTTGGGGAGGCACCACCTGTTTTGGCACCTTTGATGTTGCGGTGCTCACTGTTGTCGCAGTCATGCGTTCATCACCTTCGCAAGATGAGTGGAGTCATCGACTCTTCGTTGTTCATGGAAGGCCAAGATTTGTAGTTCAACAGCAAGGTCGACCTTGCGAATTTCTACGTCTTCAGGAACGACCAGAACTGCGGGAGCAAAATTCAAAATGCTTTTCACTCCGGCGTCAACGAGTCGATCGCAAACCTTTTGGGCGGCTTCGGCCGGCGTAGCAATGACGCCAATGCTTGCTCCACTGTCACGCACCAATGATTCAAGCTCCGCCATCGGAGCAACAACCAGATCAACACCAGTTGCTGCCACTCTCTTTCCCACAACATCTGGATGGGAATCAAGTAAGCCAACGATTTCAAAACCTCGTGATGCAAAACCGCGATAAGACACCAATGCCTGACCCAGATTGCCAACACCAACAATGACGACACCCCAGGGCTGTGACAACCCGAGTTCGCGGCTGATGTGATAGCTCAATAGGGCTACGTCGTACCCAACGCCGCGGGTGCCGTACGAACCCAGGTGCGAAAGGTCTTTGCGAAGTTTCGCTGGACTGACACCGCAACTTTGTGCCAAGTGATCAGAAGAAATTGTCTGCACACCCTCTTCGGCGAATGATCGAAGAACTCGGTGGTAGACCGGCAGCCGGGCCACTGTTGCATCGGGAATCCCACGACCATCGTCGCGCGTGCGACTAGGGCTCAGTTGGCGGGACAAGGACACGGTGCTCCAGGGTTGGATCACTAGGCGCTGGTATCGGGAGACACCGCGGGAAGACCTAGTGAAAGCGGCTTTAATGGTGCAGGCCACTGCCCTAAGGGTAAGGACTTGTGCCTTCGTGCACAAAGTTCATCGGACACTTGCGTCCGATATTAGGACAATGCCCCTCGTAAACGCTCAGGATTGATCCGCCAAAATTCCAAAACTCGGTCATCTACCAGTACAACTGGGATCCGCTCCCAATACTCGTCATACAACTGCGGGTCATCCAGGATTGAGTGTTCATCAAACCCGATATTCAACTCCGAACACACCAACTGGACTACCGCACGCGCGTCTTCACACAGGTGGCAATCGGGTTTACCAATGAGTTGAACGCGACTTGCCGGTAGGTCACTCACACAACGCAGACTACGCTCGAACAATGGCTGATGCAGTAGACCGTGCCCGCGTTGCGGGCTTTGCCTCCGCAGCTGCAGCCCAGCTACCGAGTGAATATGACGCAAAATGCGCAGCGGCATTCTTTGATGTCGACAACACGATCATGCGCGGTTCAAGTTTGTTCCATGTAGCTATCGGGATGGCTCGGCGCAGTTTCTTCACTCCTCGAGAGATCGCCGCTTTCGGGATGGCGCAAGCACGATTCATTTTGCGCGGAACCGAGAATCCAGATGACATGGCACTTGCTACTGAATCTGCACTCGCATTCGTCAAGGGCCGCAGGGTTGATGAAATCGTCGCGTTTGGTCAAGAGATCTTCGATGAATCAATGGTCGACAAACTCGTTCCAGGAACATTGGCACTTGCCCAAGAACATCTTGATGCCGGTCGACAAGTGTGGCTGGTTACCGCGACTCCAATTGAACTCGCGCAAGTGATTGCGAGGCGACTTGGGCTCACAGGCGCCCTTGGCACAGTTTCTGAAGTCGAAGACGGCCGCTATACAGGGCACCTTGTCGGCGCACCATTGCACGGACTGGCTAAGGCAGAAGCTGTAACCGCTCTAGCAGAACGAGAAGGCCTTGACCTAGGTGAGTGTTGGGCGTATTCGGATTCCACAAATGACATTCCAATGCTCAGCGCCGTCGGCAATCCTGTGTGCGTAAATCCAGATCCAATATTGCGCGCATACGCAGAAACACACATGTGGCCAATTGAGGATTTTCGAGCCCGCGCTCATCTTCGCAAGGTTGCCTCCCCTGCAGCGATTGCAGCAGCTGGCGGCTTGGCCGCAGGTTTAGCAGTTGGTTTGCTTGCGGGCCGCGGTCGCAAATCACACGGCTAAGGAATTACTCAAACACATGAGTGCGATGCATCAATCTCGCAATTAACATCGCTTGAATTTTATCTCGAACGATGTCTGTTAACTCGAAAACCACTGCAGGATCATTTGCAGCTTCAGCACCGTAATGCGCTGTTGGAATCGGTTCACCAAATTCAATGGTCCACTTACTCGGTAACGGAATCATTCCCAACGGACCAAACCACGGGAATGTCGGCGTGATGGGGAAATATGGAAGGTCAAATAACTTCGCTAACCCCTTCGCGTCGCCAATGATTGGATAGATCTCTTCTGAACCTACAACCGCCGTAGGAATGATCGGCGCTCCAGTGCGCAATGCGACTGCAACAAACCCTCCACGGCCAAATCGTTGAAGCTGGTAGCGCTTATGAAATGGCTTCCCAACGCCTTTGAAACCTTCTGGCCACACGCCAACAAGTTCACCTTCACCAAGAAGGGCTTCTGCATTCTTAACATTTGCCGGCACATGCCCGGCTTTACGAGCCGCATCGCCAATGAGTGGAAGATTGAACACTAGGTCTGCCGCCAACATACGCAAGAAACGGTGTTGGGGATGTTCATCATGAATGGCGACTTGGGTCATCACTGAATCAACCGCAATGGCTCCTGCGTGATTAGAAACAATTAATCCGGAACCTGCTGCGGGAATGTTTTCAATACCGACAGTGCTGACGCGAAACCAAGCGCGATACAGGGGCCGAACAATCGGCAGGAGCACATTGGCGGTGAATTCCGGATCGAAGCCGGATGCCCCACTCGAACCGGAAGCCGTCAATGTCGACTGCAGCGCTCCGAAGAGTTCCTGCAGCACATCGACGGCTTCACGGCCGGGTACTTGCGAAGATTGAGTTAAGCGTGGGGCTTGTGGTCCAGTGTTTCCAGCAGCACGAGCTGCCTGCGATGGAGTGACCACAGCCAAGAAGTATTCGCTACTTCTTGTTACGACGCTGAACGCGGGTACGGCGCAGTAGCTTCTTATGCTTCTTCTTCGCCATCCGCTTGCGACGCTTCTTGATCACTGAGCCCATTGATACAAACCTCACGTTTATTGCTGACAGGTGAAATTCACCCGTGCTTTGGAGCATTGAGCCTATCGCGGCTCAACCTTTGCCAAGCGGCTGGCTTGGTCGACAGGTGGAACTAGGCGATTTCTACGTAAGAATCGCGCAAGTAGTCATGCACTGCTTGCTCAGGGACGCGAAATGAACGACCGACGCGCACGGCTGGGAGCTCACCATGGTGAACCAAGCGGTACACGGTCATCTTCGACACACGCATGAGCGAAGCCACCTCAGCCACCGTTAGAAAACGGACCTCGCTGAGCGACCGGTCAGTGCTAGTCGACATCTCACACCAAACTTCCTGTTTGCTCATCGCACCAGCACTCTGGTGACCAACGACTTGCAATGCGAAACGGCAATCTAGTCGTCTTACGCCCCAAAGCAAAGTGGAAGGTGAAAACCCAGACGATTAGAACCAGTCTGATGGCTCGATCAGCAATCCCCAAGAGGGAAATACAGCCCTTCGGGTGGCCATAACTGCTTGGTCAAGGTGGTCGTCAGGATCAAATCCGCTATCGAAGGGGCGAGCCCACGGGGTTTGCCCATCACTCATCGTTAATGGACTTGTCTGATGAACGTTCTCCTGGACAAAGGTGAGGTAATCGGCCGGAATCACGGTTTCCGGGGCTACTGGATGACCGATGAGTTCACCCACAAGATGAGCCCAAGCCCGCGGGACCACCTCTACCCAGGCGTAACCACCGCCGCCCACTGCCAGCCACTTGCCGCCTGCGTATTTATGCGCCCAACGATGGACCAACTCATACGACATCCGCTGGCCATCAAGACTCATCATCAGGTGAGCAAGCGGATCAGCTCGATGCGCATCGGCCCCATGTTGGGAAACCATGATTTGAGGCGAAAATTCTTCAAGAACATTCGGCACAATCGCATTGAATGCGCGCAGCCAGCCCTGGTCTCCAGTGCCTGCCGGCAGCGCCACATTGATCGCAGTGCCAGGTGCGTTTGGACCGCCACTTTCCGTGGGATATCCGCTGCCTGGAAACAACGTTTTCGGACTCTCATGCAGTGAAATGGTGACAACCCGGGGGTCATCCCAAAATATGGCTTGAACACCGTCGCCGTGATGTACGTCGAGATCCAGATAGGCAATGCGCTCATAGCCTTGATCGAGTAGCCATTGAATTGCCACCCCAATGTCGTTGTACACACAAAAACCCTCTGCTGCACTTGGCATCGCATGATGCAAGCCACCAGCCAAACTCACGACGTGTTCGAAACCATCGTGATGTATTGCTTTGGCGCCTGCCAGGGTTGCGCCACACACTCGCGCACTCTCTTGGTGCATGTTCGGGAATACAGGCACGTCTGCAGTACCCAAACCATGTAGCGCATCAACTGTTGCCGCATCTTGCGAGGCCTTAACAACTGCATCGATGTAATCGACTGTATGTACGCGTTCCAACTCCTCGCGCGTTGCTGATACAACAGGCGTGAGTAGTTCAACATTTTCGTGCGTAAGGAGCTCAAGATCAGCAGTGAGCTTCATCGCTAACTGCACGCGAATAGGTGCAAGTGGGTGACCTGGGCCAAAGTCATACCCCGTAAGTGCGTCGTCCCACACCACACCTACGCGCTCACTCATGACTTCGACAACTCCACGCTTCGATCGCGCGCTGCAACCATGCCGGCCACAATCGACTCACGAACATTGAGTTCGTCAAAGGCTGCGATCGCCGCTGCAGTTGTGCCGTTTGGTGACGTCACTTTCGCCCGCAGTGATTCGGGTGATTCATCTGATGCTGCAAGGAGTTCCGCGGACCCAAGAATGGTTTGCACAACAGCCGTGCGCGCATCCTGCGCGCTCAAACCCGCAAGTTCAGCTCCGCGGATCATCGCTTCGGCCAGATAGAACACATACGCAGGCCCGCTTCCCGAGGTTGCGGTAATCGCATCCTGCAACGACTCAGGTACTTGCAGCACGGTGCCCACTGCACTTAATAGCATTTCGGCTTTCGCGAGCTGTTCATCAGCACATGACGCACCGGCACTCACACCAATTACTCCGCGCTGAATTTGGGCGGGCGTATTTGGCATCGCGCGAACTACAGCTGATTGAGGAACCAGCGCTTCGATTGTTTGGGTTGTGATCCCGGCTGCAATTGAAATGATGACAACGCCCTGTGGCACTGAAGAGGAGATCTCAGTTAAGGCTGCACGCATGTCTTGTGGCTTAACGACCGCGATCACCACATCTGCGGTTGCAACTGCTTCTGGGGCTTGCGCAACGTCGATGCCGTAGATACGAACGAGCTCTGCAGCTCTCTCCGGGCGCTTTTCCACCACAACAATTTCTGGAACCGGTTGAAGTTCAAGTAGCCCAGCAATCAGGGCCTCGCCCATCACTCCGCCACCAAGTACAGCAATGCGCGTCATGACAGCACCCTCCTTGAAACATCGAACACAACCGTTGTTGCGCCCCTAGCCTGCCATGGGAGCGCTGTGCAACCGTGTAAAGGCCAATGCCTCGGCAAGGTCTGCCTTGCGCACATCAGCTGAAGGTGCCGATCTCGTACTCACTTCAACAATCAGGTTGCCGGTAAAACTCCTGCGCGAAAGCTCCTGAAGTACTTCGGCAACTGGCTGTGTGCCTCGGCCAGGAACGAGGTGCTCATCTTTAGCTGATCCACGTCCATCAGCGAGGTGCATGTGCGCTACCCGCGAATCTAGGTCGCGAATCAGCTCCAGAGCATCAGTACGTGAGACCGATGTGTGCGATAGATCCACAGTGGTGTGCAGGTATTCCTCATCTCGAACATCCCACCCCGGTGCATAGCCCGCGATTTCCTGGCTCAAGGCACGCCAAGGAAACATGTTTTCTACTGCGAACACGATGTCCGTTTCATCAGCCATGCGCGCTAATCCCGTGACGAAGTCTTGTGCATAACTTCGTTGCCAGCGAAATGGTGGATGTACGACGACTGTTTGGGCTCCAAGTAACTCGGCAGTTGCTTGTGCTTTGCGCAATTTTCCCCAGGGATCAGTGCCCCACACTCGTTGGGTAACTAAGAGACAAGGTGAATGAATGGAAAGGATCGGAACCTGATACTCCTGCACGAATTCATTCAAGATATATGAATCTTGACTTGCAGTATCAGTACCGACCATGACCTCAACACCGTCGTACCCCAACTCAGCAGCCATTTCGAACGCGGTTTGCGTTGACTCTGGAAAGACCGATGAGGTCGATAGCCCAACGAGCGGAAGTGTCATGAAGCTCGACGCCACTTGTCTGTGATCTTCGTAGCCACTGCGACTGCGAGTGCGCCAATGACACCAACCACAACTGCGACGACTGAATAACGCTCAGGAGCCAGCGACAGTGCAAAGAAATTCGAGAGCCACGGTATGTAAAGGACTGCCACAAAGGCTGCGATCATCGCCACAACAATTGCTAACCGAATCGCGTTCAATGGGCGCGCACTTTGAATAAGCACTGCAATCGCCACAATAAACAAGGTAACTGTTGCCGCGGCCTGCGCACTCGGAATTGGTTCACCAACACGAAGCGCAGCACCATAACTTGTAAATGCAGCGATCGCGCAGATTGCTCCTGCAGGAGCAGTAAAGAGCAATACCCGCCTGAAGAACCCTGGTCGGAAGCGCTCGGTGTTGGGCATCAACGCTAGGAAGAATCCTGGGATACCGATAGTGAGCGCACCAATGAGCGTTAAGTGTCGCGGTAGGAAAGGGAACTCAACAGCGAACAATCCAGTTGCAATTGAAATCAGAACCGCATAAAAGGACTTTGTGAGAAAGACATCGGAGACACGTTCAATGTTGCCAAGCACACGGCGGCCTTCAGCAACAACACCAGGCATTACAGACCACTTATTGTCTAAGAGAACTAACTGCGCAACCGCTCGCGTGGCCGCTGATCCAGAACCCATCGATATTCCAAGGTCTGCAGACTTCAGCGCCAGAACATCGTTCACTCCATCACCGGTCATAGCCACCGCGGAACCATTCAGGTGGAGCGCATCGACCATCGCTTGTTTTTGCGTTGGCGTCACGCGACCAAATACCGACGCTTTCGTCATCACCACAGCGAGTTCAGCAAGATCTGTTGGCAATGTTCGTGCATCAACAGGTGAATCGGCTCCCGGAACTCCCGCTAAGGCCGCGATAGCACCGACAGTTACCGCGTTGTCACCTGAAATGACTTTGACTTTCACTCCCTGTTCAAGGAAGTAAGCCACAGTCGCAGCAGCATCAGCACGAAGACGCTGATCAATCACCACAAAACCAACAGGGGTAACACCGCTCAGTGGTTGATCAACCTGGAGCTGCCCAGCAACGGTGCCAACCACGAGCACTCGCGAGCCATCTGCCGCTAACTGATCTGCTTGAGCCAGCACACCATCACCTTGGGCTAGCACCATTTCAGGTGCACCCAAGACCCATGTGCCGTGTTCCCCGAAGCTGGCACCAGACCACTTGCGAGCACTCGAAAACGGCACACTTGATGTGGTAACCCAAGTGGAATGCGGATAAGAATCGGCAACTGCTTGAACCGTTGGATTTGGTGCTGACTCAACCGAAGCCAAAGCTGCCAGGGCTTCTGTGAGTTCAGATTCAGTGCCGCTCAGGGTCACAACAGAACGCACATGCATGCCCGGCTCGGTCAGAGTTCCAGTTTTATCAACACATACGGTGTCGACTCTTGCTAACACTTCAACCGCAGGCATGTCTTGGACGAGCACCTTTTTGGCGGCAAGGCGGATAACTGAAACCGCCATGGCAATGCTGGTAAGTAATACCAAGCCTTCAGGCACCATGGTGACCATGCCTGCGATCGTTCCGCGAATCGCATCGGGCCAGGATGCGTTTGCTCGCACAACTTGCGAGAACAACAGCAGCGCACCAACGGGAAGTAATAAGAAAGAGACAGATCGAATAAACCCATTGATCGCATCACGCAGTTCTGAATTTGTGAGATGAAACTTTTTGGCTTGCTCGGTCAATCCGGCGGCAAATGAATCCCTACCTACTCGCGTTGCTTTCATGAGCCCATTGCCCGCTACGACAAAGGAGCCAGACATCGCATCGTCTTGGGCAACCTTGTCGACCGGATCAGCTTCACCCGTCAGCAGGCTCTCATCTATTTCTAACCCGATGGACTCCACCACAATGCCATCAACAACCAGTTGGTCACCTGAAGTGAGCACAATGAGATCGTCCAGCACTACTTCATTTGCTGGAATAGCCAAATCTTCACCATTGCGACGCACTACTGGTTGCGCAGCACCGAGAACAGAAAGTTTTTCTAGCGCACGTGCAGCACGCCATTCTTGAATGATGCCGATTGCAGTGTTTGCAACGATCGCGAACCCGAATAACGAATCTTGAAAAGGCGCAACGATCAGCATTACCACCCACATCGCACCGATGACGAAGTTGAACCAGGTGAGGGTGTTGGCCTTGATGATGTCGCCAAGGCTGCGACTAGTCGCTGACGGTGCGTGGTTGACCTGTCCGGCTGCAATGCGAGCCTCAACCTCTTGTGAAGTGAGCCCTAACTGCACGGTGATCATGACGGGAGCGAGTCCATTCGATGCAAGATCACGCCTTCGCGCAATGCCCAAGGGCAAATCGCTAACTCATCAATACCCAAAAGCTCCATCGCTCCTTCAGCGACGATTGCGCCCGCGAGCAATTGCTCGGCGCGGCCTTCAGACACTCCAGGCAATTGCGCAAGATCGTAAACTGGCATTGCAGCGAGATCTTTCACAAGCTTTTGCACCGCTTCTAATGTGAGCGTGCGCTCAACGAATGGACCTTCACTAGAGGAAGCTGCACCTGCAATGCGCGCAAGTTGCCTAAACGTTTTAGACGATGCAACGGCGATGCGTGGTTCTCCACCGCGACGAACCTTGCCGGCAACACTTGCTATTGATGCGCGCACATATTTACGCAGTTCGCGCAAATCTTCAGCAGACGGGGGATCACTATGCAAATAGGCCCTCGTTAAGCGCCCTGCACCAAGTGGCAATGACACCGCAACATCTGGTTCCTCATCCACTCCTGAAGCAAGTTCAAGGGAGCCACCACCAATGTCTAGCACCAAGAGTCGACCAGCGGACCACCCAAACCAGCGACGCACTGCAAGGAAGGTCATACGAGCTTCATCTTCACCTGAAAGCACTTCAACTTGAAGTCCAGTTTCCTCGACTAGACGATTCAATACATTTACACCATTGCCTGCATCACGGATTGCACTTGTCGCAAAAGCCATGAGTTCGGTAACACCGAGATCCTCAGCGAGCTCTTGTGCTTTGTGGATGAAATCAATCAGTGTTTCCACTGCAGCGTCGTCAACATTTCCCTCTGGGGTGAGATGCTCAGCCAGGCGCAGGGGGATCTTTAACTTTGATGCCGGAATTGGAGCAGCACCGTAATGGGCGTCAACCAACAATAGGTGGACTGTGTTCGAACCGATATCGAGAACTCCCATACGCACGTGCTGACGGTACCCAAATCCACGGGCAAACACACAGCCGACTCCTGAATTCACGTTCACCTTGAACCCTTAAGGTGAGCGCATGCCTGAGATCCTCTTGGAGTTTCCGCGTCAGTGGTTTGAATTTGCTGATCCTGCCGATGAAGACCAGCGCATCCGCCTCGATCTCACCTGGCTCACCTCACGTTGGACCTGCATCTTTGGACGCGGCTGCCCAGGCGTCTACAAGAGTGCTCCCGAGGCAGGATGCTGCACCCTTGGTGCGCACTTCACTGACAAAGATGATCGCAAGCGCACTGAAGGCTGGGTGGCCAAGCTAGATGAAACCCTGTGGCAAAACCACAAGACCGGCACGAAAAAGGGCTGGATGGTCAAGGAAGACGGCGAATGGAAGACCCGCGTCGTGCGCAAGGCCTGTATCTTCCACAATGATCCAGACTTTTCCGGTGGTTACGGCTGCGCATTGCACCACCTAGCAGATCGCGAAGGCCTCTCCTTTGTCGATGTGAAGCCCGATGTGTGCTGGCAAGTGCCGATGCGTCGTTCATTTGAAACCTTGGAAAGCCCTGACGAAACCGAAAAGACCGTCGTCGTCATCAGCGAATTTGATCGTGCGTCCTGGGGCCCCGGTGGTCATGATTTCGACTGGTACTGCAGTTCAAATACTGAGGCACATATTGGTTCGGAGCCGGTGTACATCAGCAATAAAAATGAACTCGTTGCACTCATCGGCCCAGCGGCCTACGAGATTGCCGTTGATGCGTGCCAAAAGTATGAACAACAGGTCAACACCAGCGGACTGAACCTCGCCCCACATCCAGCCGACCCTCAGTAATACGTCAGTCTGGACCGGTACGGTCAACCCATGGCCAAGGTTTCCAGTTCTTATCGGTGCACCGCGTGCGATGCCACCACCATTCGCTGGGCGGGCAAATGCCCCAAGTGCGCAGCGTTCGGCACGATGGATCTACAAACTCCCACGGCCGCAACGCCTGGAATGAAGAGCAACCTCACTGGCACAACTCCCCTACGCCCCGCTCGCCCTGTTACATCAATTACCAAGTCTGGCCCAGTCCCGCGGATCACCACGGGCATTGGTGAATTCGACCGAGTGCTTGGCGGCGGATTAGTTGCTGGCCAAATGTGTTTGCTCAGCGGCGCACCGGGTTCAGGCAAAAGCACGCTCGTGCTTGCCGTCGCCAACTCTCTAGCCAAGCGCCTTGGCCGTCCAGTGCTGTATATCTCAGGTGAAGAGTCCGTGGAGCAAATTGCTATTCGTGCTGAACGCATCGGTGCAACCAGCGAGCACCTCCTGCTCGTTGATGACACCGAATTGGGATCGGCTATCGGGCATATTGATGAGCATTCACCTGAACTTGCACTCGTGATCGTTGACTCTGTTCAAACCATCGCCTCGTCGGATATTGAAGGTCGCGCAGGTGGCGTTACTCAGGTCATGGAAGTTGCACAAGCGCTGACCCGCGTAGCTAAGACTCGAAACCTGCCAATAATTCTCATTGGTCAAGTCACCAAAGATTCAAATGTTGCTGGTCCGCGTGCGCTTGAACACATTGTCGATGCAACGCTTTCCTTGGAAGGCGATGCACACACTTCCCTGCGCCTGCTTCGATCAGTAAAAAACCGATATGGATCACTTGAAGTTGCGGCATTCGAACAAACTGACACAGGTATGGCTGAAGTACTCGACCCCAGCATGTTGTTCCGCGGGCACCGAGATACTCCGGTTGCTGGAACCTGCATCACGGTTACCGTCGAAGGCAACCGAGCGTTAACTGCCGAAGTGCAGGCTCTCGTTGCACCGACAACCAACCCCAATCCTCGTCGCGGTGTGTCTGGACTTGATAGTTCACGCATGGCGATGTTGATTGCCGTTACTGAACGTGCTGCAAGCTTGAAACTCTTTGACAAAGATGTGTTTCTTGCAACCATCGGCGGGATGCGCTTGTCGGACCCTGGCAGCGATCTTGCTGTATGCCTCGCAGTGGTTTCAGCAAGTCAAGAAGCGCCGATTGCTCTTGATGTTGCAGCCATTGGAGAAGTCACTCTTTCTGGCGATGTTCGCCCTGTTCCTCACATGACTGAACGTGTCAGTGAAGCTGCTCGCCTCGGGTTTACCCGATTGCTCGTACCCGTTGGCACCAAAGCTCGAGTCCGCGATAAAGCAATTGAACTCGTGGAAGTGCCAACCTTGGGTCGCGCAGTTTCTGCGTTACGACGTTAGCGCTTTGCAGTAATCGCGAACGGGGTTTTGATGCTTTCCACTGCGCCATTGGTGCCGCTCACGTCATAAGTGCCTGCCTTGGCGAAAGCTCCCTGCTTATCGCAGCTTGCCCCTGCTTTGCGTCCATCCCACGTAATCGTCGTGCGGAACAATTGGCCTGGCTGCAGTACCGAGTCTTTTACAACGTCACTGGCATCGCAGTCATCACTTGACCACACGGGGTACCCACCCGAAGTCACTGCTAGAGCATTGGATTTTGGTCCGATATCGCGCGTACAGGCGAAGGTGCCGATGTTCTGAATACCGAGAGTCAAACGTGGGGTTGAACCAACAACATAGGTTGAGGAATCAGAGGTGGCTGTCACTTCAATGTTGGCATCTGGGCAAGGAGCCGTTGGATCACTCACGGGGACCAGCGCGGTTGAGCTGGCTACTGGAGTCGCTGTCGCAGTTGCTGTTTGGCTCGCGCTTGCCGACACCGCTGGCGTGGGATTCGCGGCAGGCTCCGAGCCCGAACCGCCACCGATCATCCACCAAAGCCCAACCAGCACGGTAAGCGCCACCAATACGACTGCGCCGCGGCGTACCCAATAGACGGTCGGTGCTTCAGGGCCAACTGGTGACATCATTCCACTCACGCCCCCACGGTAGTGGCAGCGCGCATGCCTCATGCGACGATCCACTCGTGGCGCGAGGATTCGATGAAGTCACTGCAGTTATCAACTGGTTTGAGCTGCATCGGCGAGACCTGCCCTGGCGTGGGTCGAACGTCACGCCTTGGGGCATCGTTGTCAGCGAATTCATGTTGCAACAAACGCAGGTTGATCGGGTGATTCCCAAATGGTTGGACTGGATGGAGCGCTGGCCTACCCCCGCCGATCTCGCTGCCGCATCCACAGCTGACGTTTTGCGCGCTTGGCAAGGTCTGGGTTACCCACGCAGAGCGATGCGATTGCAGGCTTGTGCTCAAGTGATTACTGACGAGTTCAACGGTGAAGTTCCCTGTACTGAGGCTGAACTCTTGGCGATGCCTGGTATCGGCCACTACACCGCTGCAGCGATTTGTGCCTTTGCGTTTCACCAACCCACCGTGGTGCTTGATACCAATATTCGACGAGTGATCGAACGAGCCTGGTCAGCGCAGGCCATGCCACCCGCCCACCTCACCAAGCCCGAAGTCGAGCGCGCTACCGCATTAGTACGCGATCAGGATGGCGCTCAATGGTCGGCAGCCGTGATGGAACTTGGTGCGCTTGTGTGCGCAGCGCGCAACCCACAGTGCGACATTTGTCCGCTCAACAAAACCTGCGCATGGCTAGCTGCTGGCAAACCAGACAACGCTCCCGTTCGTCGAAAGCAGCCCTCATTTGCTGGCAGTGACCGACAGGCACGTGGCGCACTGCTTCGTGCTGTCAGTGCCGAGCCTGTTGTGGCGACCAGTGTGATCGAGGCTGCTTGGGCAGACGAACTGCAACGTGAAAAAGCGATGACGAGCCTCATCAATGATGGGCTCGTCATTCGCGTTGATCGAGGTTATGCGCTACCCCAGTAGTTACACCGCTTCAATCGGTGGCGCATCTGGTAACTCGGCGCGTGGAGTGGTGGTGAAGGTGAACTCTCGATCAGTTCCTTCTCCTTCAACATCGACAACCACAATGTTTCCAGCCTGAAGGTCACCAAAGAGCATCTTCTCGCTCAGTGGATCTTCAATATCGCGCTGAATCGTGCGGCGCAATGGTCGCGCACCAAGCTGTGGGTCATATCCACGTTCCGCCAAGAGATCCTTGGCACCAGTGGTCAACTCAATGTCGATATCGCGGTCGGCCAGACGCTTTTCCAAGTTAGCAATCATCAAATCAACAATCTCGATGATTTCCATCTTGGTGAGCTGATGGAAGACGATGACATCATCAATGCGGTTCAAGAACTCTGGGCGGAAGTGTTGCTTGAGTTCTTGTTGAACCTTTGCCTTCATCCGCTCGTACGCAGTGTCATCTTCATTTTCTGCAACGAAGCCGAGCATGACGCCCTGTGAAACATCGCGACTACCAAGGTTCGTGGTCATGATGATCACGGTGTTCTTGAAGTCAACAACTCGACCCTGCGAATCAGTCAAACGACCTTCTTCGAGCACCTGCAACAGTGAGTTGAAGATGTCTGGGTGAGCCTTTTCAACCTCGTCGAACAGCACGACAGAGAATGGCTTGCGACGAACCTTCTCAGTGAGCTGGCCGCCTTCTTCATAGCCAACGTAACCCGGAGGTGAACCAAAGAGGCGTGAAGCAGTGTGGCGCTCTGAGTACTCACTCATGTCGAGAGAGATCAGTGCATCTTCATCGCCGAACAGGAATTCAGCCAAGGTCTTACTGAGTTCCGTTTTACCCACACCTGATGGACCGGCGAAGATAAATGAACCTGATGGACGCTTTGGATCCTTCAAACCTGCGCGAGTACGACGAATCGACTTCGACAACGCCTTGATGGCTTGCTCCTGGCCGATGACGCGCTTGTGCAACTCATCTTCCATGCGAAGCAAACGCGCGATGTCATCTTCAGTGAGATCAGTAACTGGGATACCAGTCATGAGTGCCAACACTTCACCGATCAGGCGCTCATCGACTTCAGCAACGACGTCAAGGTCGCCTGCTTTCCATTCCTTTTCACGCTGAGCCTTTTCTGCGATGAGGTTCTTCTCATCATCACGAAGTGCTGCGGCCTTTTCGAAATCTTGCGAGTCAATCGCTGATTCCTTTTCACGGCGCACAACGGCGATGCGATCATCGAACTCACGTAGGTCAGGTGGTGCGGTCATGCGACGGATACGCAAACGCGAACCAGCTTCATCAATGAGGTCGATTGCCTTGTCGGGCAACTGACGATCTGAGATGTAGCGATCTGAAAGACGAGCTGCTGCTTCAAGGGCTCCGTCTGTAATCGAAACTCGGTGATGTGCTTCGTAACGGTCACGAAGACCCTTGAGGATTTCTACGGTGTGAGCAACGTCAGGCGCATCAACCTGAATCGGCGCAAAGCGACGCTCAAGTGCAGCATCTTTCTCAATGTGCTTGCGGTACTCATCAAGCGTTGTTGCACCAATGGTTTGCAATTCACCACGAGCCAGCATTGGCTTCAGGATGCTTGCAGCATCGATCGCACCTTCTGCAGCACCAGCACCCACAAGCGTGTGCATTTCATCAATGAACAGGATGATGTCGCCACGGGTGCGAATTTCCTTAAGAACCTTCTTCAAGCGCTCTTCGAAATCACCGCGGTAACGGCTACCAGCAACGAGTGCACCCAAATCAAGTGAGTACAACTGCTTGTCTTTCAGGGTTTCTGGAACTTCGCCCTTCACAATGTTTTGGGCAAGACCTTCGACGACTGCCGTTTTTCCAACACCTGGCTCACCAATGAGCACTGGGTTGTTCTTGGTACGACGTGACAACACCTGCATCACGCGCTCTATTTCCTTTTCACGGCCAATGACCGGATCAAGCTTGCCTTCGCGTGCAGCAACGGTGAGGTTGCGACCAAATTGATCAAGGACGAGTGACGTTGACGCAGTGCCTTCAGCTGGACCTGCAGCTGCAGGCTCCTTGCCTTGGTAACCACTGAGCAACTGAATGACCTGCTGGCGCACACGGTTGAGATCTGCGCCGAGCTTCACGAGTACTTGAGCAGCGACACCTTCACCTTCGCGAATTAAGCCAAGCAGGATGTGCTCAGTGCCGATGTAGTTGTGACCAAGCTGCAGCGCTTCACGCAAGGAAAGTTCGAGCACTTTCTTTGCACGAGGAGTGAAAGGAATGTGTCCACTTGGTGCCTGCTGACCCTGGCCAATAATTTCCTCGACCTGACTGCGTACGGCTTCAAGGGAGATACCCAAGGATTCAAGGGCCTTGGCAGCAACGCCTTCACCTTCATGAATCAGGCCCAGCAGGATGTGCTCAGTGCCGATGTAGTTGTGATTCAGCATGCGCGCTTCTTCTTGCGCAAGCACCACTACACGACGGGCTCGGTCGGTAAACCGTTCAAACATCGCCTCACACCCTTCTTAGACGGACTACTCATACAAGCGCCCGGTGTGCTCAGCAAGCCTAACCCCGAGGTGGGCTCATCAAGCAGCGTGGACGCTTGTTCTAAGACAACCACGCCTTGGGGGAAAACCTTCCCGATGAGCTGTACGCCTGCCGCGAACAGGCGGTAACCAGGCCGTAATAAACATCGGCAAGAATGTTGCCCATGTCACACAAGGACTCTGATGCCCGCCTCCGTGAGCACATCCGCGAACTCGGAGCCCTGCTTGGCCAGACCATGGTCCGCCAGGAAAGTCAAAGTCTGCTTGACCTCGTCGAGGAGGTTCGTCAACTGGTGCGGACCGATCCTTCAGCCGCAGCTCGCGCTCTGGCTGACGTGGACCTGCCTACCGCTACTCGCCTAGCCCGCGCTTTTTCGATCTATTTCGATCTGGCCAATATTGCCGAACAAGTTGAGCGCTCCCGTGAGGTTGCCGACCTTCGCCGGCGCACTGGCGGACCAATCCGACAGGTGGCTGCCACAGCTTTGGCTGCACAAGTGAGTGAACAAGACATCAATCATCTCGCTGAGGTGATGTCAGTTCGTCCGGTATTCACCGCTCACCCCACCGAAGCCGCACGTCGATCAGTCTTGATCAAACTGCGTCGCATCGCTGCTCTCCTCCTTGACGACGCAGATGCCATAACGGGTGAATTGCCCAATCGTGCTCGCATCGCGGAACTTGTTGATTTGCTCTGGCAAACAGACGAGCTTCGGTTGGAGCGCCCACAGGTGATGGACGAGGCCCGTAACGTGCTTGGTTATCTCTCCGAACTGAGCCGCGGTCCAATCGGCGCTGTGCTTGAAGATCTCAATGCTGCATTCACCACACTCGGTGCACCTCTTCCTGCATATGCGCAGCCACTGACCTTTGGTACCTGGATCGGTGGCGATCGTGACGGAAATCCTTTTGTCACCGCTGATGTCACCACTTCAGTGCTGCAATTCCAACGCGAACAAGCAGTACTCGCGATCCTTCCGCATATTGATGCACTCATTGATGATCTTTCGATTTCAGAACGGATCAGCGGCGTACATCTAGCACTGCGTCAGGCAGTCAATGAAGATCTCGCTTTGTTGCCCGAATTTGACGAGCGTTATCTCCTCATTAACGCGGACGAACCAATTCGATTGAAGTTGCGCATCATCCGCACTCGCTTGCAACTCACCGCCGCACGCGGAAATGGACCACATCAACCAGGTCGCGATTACTTATCAACCGAAAACCTTCTTGCTGATCTTGAAGAAGTACGCGTCGCATTACTGGAAACCGGAAACGCAATTGCTGCGCAAGGAGTACTTGACCGTGCAAGTCGAGTGATTGCAGCCCTTGGGCTCAATCTGGCGACACTGGATATTCGTGAACACGCGGAGCAGTACCACCATGCAGTTGGTCAACTCTTTGATCGCATCCGCACAGGTGAACAAAAGTACGAAGAGCTTTCGCGCGATGATCGCCTCACGGTTCTCAAAATGGAGTTGTCATCCCTTCGACCTTTAGCACCGACACCGCCGCCACTTGATGACCTCGGTTTGCGCACCTTCGATGCTTACGTCGCTGTTGGCGCTGCCCTCGACACTTTCGGAGCAGGCTCGATTGAATCCTGCATAATTTCGATGACTCAAGGTGCCGATGACGTACTCGCTGCGGTACTCCTTGCACGCGAAGCTGGATTAGTTGATCCAACAGCCTGCAGTGCTCGAGTTGGTTTCGTGCCCTTACTCGAAACGGTTGACGAGTTACGCGCAGCCGGTTCAATCATCGATACCTTGTTGAGTGATCCGGTCTATCGCCAACTTGTTGCCTCCCGCGGTGATGTGCAAGAAGTCATGCTTGGCTACTCCGATTCAAATAAGGATGCGGGAATCACCACTTCGCAGTGGGAAATCCATCTTGCACAGCGCCGACTGCGCGACATCACTGCGAAGCATGGAGTGCGCCTGCGTCTTTTCCATGGCCGTGGTGGAACTGTCGGTCGCGGTGGAGGCCCGACCTACCAAGCGATCTTGGCTCAGCCATGGGGCGTTCTTGATGGTGAAATAAAAGTCACTGAGCAAGGTGAGGTTATTTCTGACAAGTACTTACTTCCAACCCTTGCTCGCGACAATCTCGAGCAAATGGTTGCAGCAGTGATGGATGCAACTTTGCTTCACCGCGCGCCACGCGTTCCAGCTGTTCAGCGCGACCAATGGGACACGATTATGAACCTCGCTTCAGCCAGCGCCCAAGCGCAATATCGCGCACTTGTCGAGAACCCAGTGCTGCCGCAGTATTTTGCAGCTTCAACTCCCGTTGATGAATTTGGCGCGATGCACTTGGGGTCGCGGCCATCTCGTCGCCCTGATACATCAGCGGGCATCAGCGGGTTGCGCGCGATTCCATGGGTTTTTGGTTGGACTCAATCACGCCAAGTTGTTCCAGGGTGGTTTGGTGTCGGAGCGGGCCTTGCTGCTGCACGTGAAGCCGGACACGGCGAAGCGCTTCGTGCAATGTATGAAGGTTGGGAATTCTTCGCCAACTTCATTGCCAACGTAGAAATGACGTTGGCGAAAACAGATCTCAAAGTTGCATCCACATATGTTGATGCCCTTGTGCCTACAGAAATTGCAAGTCCTTTCGCGCTCATCCAAGAGGAGTACGCGCGCACTGTTGCTGAAGTTTTAGCGATCACAGGTGAAAGTGAGCTACTCAGTAACAATCCCACGCTGCAACGCACGCTTGCTGTTCGCGACACCTATCTCTTGCCGCTGCACTCACTTCAAGTGACATTAATGGAGCGCGTTCGCGAGAACAGGGCCGCAGGCACTGAACCCGATCAGTCGTTAAGCCGCGCGTTGTCAGTCACGATCAACGGCATCGCGACTGGACTGCGCAATACCGGTTGATTCCTGCAGCGAGTTCTTTTGCATACTGCAGCTGCCCGGTAGATGTACTCATCTTCTTGGCATCTTGCCTATTGCGCATATTGCCGAGTTCAACAATCACCGCCGGGACATTGCTGAAATTCAAGGTCGATTGATCCCGGCGAATTGATAACGGGCTGGACAAATACGTCGTTGGTGTAGCGCCTGCTTTTTGCATCCCAGCGATGAGCGAGGTTGCCAGTGCTCGACTGGGTTTGGCGATGTCATTCGTCCAACCCTTAATGTTCACGGGAGCGATGACATGAAAACCATGTCCACTTGATGGCGCACCATCAGCATGAATGCTGACGAGCAAGTTGGCATTCACTTTGACGCCAAAACCACCGCGATCCCACACACAAGGCCCCCAAGCGTTGCGTGAGTTCACATCTCGAGTCAGATGTACTTGAGCTCCCTGAGCTTCCAACAGTGCTTTAAGTTTGTTGGCAACCTTCCAGTTGAAGGTCGATTCAGGTAAACCAGCATTCGTGGCGGTACCAGTGGTGTTGCACGACTTCACGATCGAGCCGTTGAACCGAGTCTGCTTCATCTGCGACGCGAACTTCGGATTGCTATTACCCAGTTGGTGTCCCGGATCCAGCGCAATCACCGCGCCAGTGAGCCGTCCGTCAGTTGCCTGTGCTGACGGAATTGCCAATGCCAACAGCGCAAGTGAAATTGCTAAAACGCGAAACTGTTTCACAGCTCAAGCAACATTCGGTGATTACCCAAGGTATTGGGCTTCACCCGTTCAAGGCCAAGCATTTCCGCAACGCCTTCGTCATACGACTCAAGCATGTGTGGGTAAATCGAAGGATCCACCGGAGCGCCCTCAATTTCAACAAACCCATGCTTGCCAAAGAAGCGTGTTTCAAAGGTCAGGCAAAACACCCGAGTGATATCGAGTTCGCGCGCACGAACGAGCAGCGCTTCAAGAATTGCTGAGCCCACACCAACACGAACAGTGTTCGCTCGCACCGCAACGGTGCGCACTTCTGCAAGGTCTTCCCACATCACGTGTAGTGCACCGCAGCCGATCACCACGCCATCATCTTCAGCAACGAAGAATTCTTGAATGTCTTCATACAGCGTGACCGTGGCCTTGGCCAGCAAAATGCCACGCGAGGCATAGTGATCAACCATCTCGCGAATCGCAGGAACATCGCGAGGATGCGCCGGACGAATAAGCACGATAACTCCTGCGGTTGGGGTTAAGCCCGCTCGGGCTTGACCAATGGGAACAGAATCGTCTCACGAATTCCCAGCCCAGTGAGAGTCATCAGCAAGCGGTCAACCCCGATGCCCACACCACCTGAAGGCGGCATGCCGTGTTCAAGTGCGCGCAGGAAGTCTTCATCAAGCTTCATCGCTTCATCATCCCCTCGCGCACCAAGGGCAGCTTGTGCCATAAGGCGCTCACGCTGAATGACTGGATCAACAAGTTCTGAGTAGCCCGTGGCTTGTTCATATCCGTTGATGTAGAGGTCCCACTTTTCCACCTTGCCAACTTCAGTTCGGTGATCGCGAGTCAGCGGTGAGGTATCAACTGGGAAATCCATCACGAAGGTTGGTTGACCATCGAAGGTCGAAATCACGTGGTGCTCGAATAGCTCTTCGACAATTTTGCCTTCGACCCAATTAGGTGCAACCGCAATATCAACAGCATTGGCAAGTTCTACTAGACGTGTGCGTGGGGTTTGCGGAGTGATCTCTTCGCCGACTGCTTCCGAGAGCGAGCCATACAGTGAAACCTCGCGCCACTCCCCTGACAGGTCGTACTGGGTTCCATCCATGTGAGTAACAACCTGCGAACCAAACACGGCAACGGCAGCTTCTTGAATGATTTCTCGAGTAATTTTCGCCATCTCACGGTAATCCGCATATGCCTGATAGAACTCGAGCATTGCAAACTCAGGTGAATGCGTGGAATCGGAACCTTCATTGCGGAAGTTTCGGTTGATTTCATATACGCGCTCCATGCCACCAACAACTGCTCGCTTTAAGAACAGTTCAGGAGCGATACGCAAATACAACTCAAGATCAAAGGCATTTGACGACGTGATGAATGGTCGTGCAGTCGCACCACCATGCATGGTTTGCAACATTGGTGTTTCGATTTCAAGATAGCCACGGTCATTCAAACTCTGACGAATCTGTCCGACGGCCTTCACTCGCGTTTGAGCCATCTGGCGAGCTTCTGGGCGCATGATCAAATCAAGATAACGCTGACGGATACGACTGTCATCGTTCATTGGTTTATGCGAAACAGGCAGCGGCCGAAGTGACTTCGCGGCCATAGCCCATGAATCGGCAAGCACGGAAAGCTCACCACGCTTCGAAGTGATGACCTCGCCTTCGACGAATACATGATCACCGAGGTCAACTAAGGCTTTCCAGCTTTCAAGTGCTTCTTCGCCAACCTTGGCAAGTGACAACATCGCCTGAATCTCGGTGCCGTCGCCCGAACGCAAGGTGGCAAAGCACAACTTGCCGGTGTTACGTACAAAGATGACTCGGCCAGCAATGCCCACACTGACGCCGGTCTGCACATCAATCTCAAGGTCAGGGAATTGTGCTCTGACAGCAGCGATCGTGGAAGTAATCGGTAGCGCTACCGGGTACGGCTCGCGACCCTGCTCGGCAAGCTTGTCGCGCTTGTCGTGGCGGATCCGCATTTGCTCTGGGAGCTCAAGCTCCTCGTCATGTTCGGTAGTCACGGTGAGCAAGGCTATCGGCTAGCCCTACGCTGCCCACATGCTCGTCAAAGCAGCCGCAAACGCGCCGTTCAATCCAGCCTCCCCCATCACCAGCGTTCTCTTTGATGTGCACTCCACCCTCGTGGATCAGGGCAGCAGCGCCGACTGGCTCGAACTGGCTCTGATCAAGGCGCCAACTGATCTGACCGCGGCTCATCGCGAAACCCTCGAACTCTTTCTTGACCGAATTTGGGAGAACGGCCGGGTTGTGGATCCACAAAGTTCCCGAGATCTCTCGCCAGAGGCACATGCGGATGTCTTCTTCGCGCTTGTTTCACAAGGCCCCGCAGTTGCCCCGGCCCTGGCTCGAGCACTGTATGACGTGATGCTGGATACCTGGCACGCCTACGAGGATGCAGTGCCCACACTTCAAGCATTGAAAGATCTCGGTATCAAGATCGGCTTGCTTTCCAATGTTGGCGTTTCCATTCATCATGTTCTTGAACGAGAAGGTTTGGCAAAGTTCGCTGATGGCATCGTGCTGTCTTGTGAAATTGGAGTGGTGAAACCTAACCTAGAAATGTTTCAAGCCAGCCTGAGTTCAATTGGCAGCACAGCAGCCGAAACTTTGATGGTCGGCGACAGCGGCCACGACGATGTCGGTGGCACAGCACTTGGCATGCGCACCTTGGTGCTTCCGCGCACGCGCGGACCACTTCATGGTCTGGCTGTGGTGGTTGGTCTTGTTGCTGCGTCGCAGTAAAACGTCGTGAACCTAGCGAGTGGTGTTGCGCTCGAACACTAAACGCAAACCAATCAAGGTGAGATCAGGTTCATGATGGGTAATTGTGCGTGATTCACCAATCACGATCGATGCAAGCCCACCCGTAGCAATCACTGCAGTGACTTCATCTAGTTCTTCACTGATGCGCTCAACCATGCCATCAACCTGACCAGCAAAGCCATACAGGGCACCAGACTGCAGCGCCTCGACTGTGTTCTTGCCAATCGCTGCACGTGGACGAACAAGTTCAACCTTGCGCAGGGCAGCTGCTCGCTGAGCCAAGGCATCAAGTGAAATTTCAATACCGGGCGCTAACGCACCACCGATGAACTCACCTTTCGCTGACACAACATCAAGATTGGTTGACGTACCAAAATCAACCACGATGCTAGGCCCGCCATAGAGAGCAAACGCTGCAACCGTGTTAACAATGCGATCAGTTCCGACTTCCTTTGGGTTGTCAGTTAGTACCGGCACGCCTGTTTTTGTTCCTGGCTCAACAATGACCGTTTCAACATCAGCGAAGTACTTCGCAAGCATCACGCGCATTTCACGAAGTACTGCGGGGACAGTGCTGCACAGCGCAATGCCGGTTACCGGTGGGTGATCCTCAAGTAATCCATGGAAAGTCAGGGCAATTTCGTCAGCCGTAGTGCGTGAATCAGTTTTGATTCGCCAGGAAGCATTGAGTTCCTCACCATCGAACATGCCAAGAACTGTGTTGGTATTGCCAACGTCAATCGTGAGAAGCATTAGCTCTCCGTCCTCAGGTCAGCACCAATGTCGAGTACCGGCGCTGAATGGGTCAGCGCACCGACAGCAAGGTAGTCGACTCCCGTTGCGGCGACCTCACGAGCCACCTCCAAGCTCAATCCACCCGAGGCTTCCAATCGAGCGCGGCCCTTGGTTCGAGCAACAGCATCGAGCATCTGCTCGGTCGTGAAATTATCGAGAAGCACGAGGTCAGCTCCAGCTTCCAGCACATCATCAAGCTGCTGGATTGAATCAACTTCAACCTCAACAGGAACTCCCGGGAAGTTTTGACGAACCAAATTGAATGCTTCCGCAACTCCACCGGCAGCTAACACATGGTTGTCTTTCACTAATGCAGCATCGGAAAGTGACATGCGGTGGTTCACGCCACCACCACAACGAACCGCGTATTTTTCCAGGGTACGCATGCCCGGTGTGGTTTTACGGGTATCGCGAATTGCTGCACCAGTTCCAGCGATCTCATCGACCCACACGCGAGTCGCGGTTGCGATACCGCTGAGGTGACCAAGGAAATTCAAGGCAGGGCGTTCGGCTTGCAAGAGTGCATGCGTTGAGGCGCGCACTGAAATTACAACGCGACCAGCTTCAACGAGTTCGCCATCGTGCGCCCCGAATTCAATTTCCACATCTTCATCGCCACATACGGCCATGAATACGGCGGCAGCAACCGGCACACCTGCGATCACACCACCACGTCGTGCACACAGGTCGAGCACTGCGATTTGATCTGTTGGCACTGTTGCGACAGTCGTGACATCGACTCCGCCATCAAGGTCTTCCTCGATAGCTAGGTTGATCAGGGTTTCCAATGCCAATGGTTTCAAACGAGCATCGATGAGCATCGATGAGATGGTTGGACCAAACACCTTCGAATTGTGTTCAGTCATGCTTGCCTTCCATCTGAGTACGACACCCCTGACCGAGGCACCGTGCGAGTGGTCAATGTTCCATCACTATTGAGGTTGCTTACAAGTCGAACCCGCCACTGAGTGTCATTTTGATCAGGAAAGTCTTCCCGCCAATGAGATCCACGGGTTTCTTCACGCAATGCTGCGTGGCGTGTGAGTGCCGTTGCAATTGTCGCGATGTTGGTCGTTTCCCAGTCTTCCGCAATTGGCTTACCTTGCTCAGTCGCTGCGAGGGCGTTGAGTTCAGTACTCGCTAACTGCAATGACTCAGAACTGCGCAACACGCCCACATGGCGATCCATGGTGGTTTGTACTCGACGACGTACCTGATGTGGCAATAACCGTTGGTCACTATGCGAGGGGAGAATTGGATCGCGAACAACACGAAGCCCGCGTTCAATTTGTGCACCAATGCGGCCAGCAAATACCAGGCCTTCAAGCAATGAGTTCGACGCTAACCGATTGGCTCCATGTACACCCGTGCAGGCAACTTCACCACAGGCGTACAACCCAGGTATGGAAGTGCGGCCGGCTAAATCGGTGAGCACCCCACCTGAAACGTAATGCTGAGCTGGAGATACTGGAATGAGATCAGTGATGGGATCAATACCGCGTGATCGGCAGGATTCAAGGATTGTCGGGAATCGTTGAACCCACATATCTGCGCCAAGGTGCCGGGCGTCAAGCCACACGTGATCAGTACCCGTTGCGCGCATGCGACGCATAATGGCTTTAGCAACAACATCGCGCGGCGCTAAGTCAGCCATTTCATGCTCGGCAGTCATGAAGCGAGTGCCCTCAGCATCAATCAGGAATGCACCTTCACCGCGCACGGCTTCGGAGACCAAAGGTTGTTGGCCTTGAGCAAATGGACCAAGCCACATCACCGTGGGATGGAACTGCACGAACTCAAGGTCAGCCACATCTGCCCCAGCACGCATCGCAAGTGCGACACCATCGCCTGTGGAGACATAAGGATTCGTGGTCTGGCGAAAGACTTGCCCAAAGCCTCCCGTGGCGAGCACCACCGTTGGCGCAAGCGCTGCCCCAACACCGTCGCGCTGCCCAGTGCCAAGCACATGCAAGGTGATGCCTTGTGCTGCTCCTGTTTCATCAGTGATCAGATCCAAAGCAAGTGCATTTTCTACAAGTTCAATACCTGGATCGCGAGCTATAGCCTCAACCATTGCGCGTGAAATCTCTGCGCCTGTTGCATCTCCACCAGCATGTGCAATGCGATCGCGATGGTGACCGCCTTCACGCGTGAGTGAAATTCCACCGTCTGGTTCAGTATCAAACCGAGCCCCAAGTTGAATCAATCCGCGAACCGCTCCCGGCCCTTCCGTGACAAGTACGCGCACGGCTTCCTCGTCACAAAGCCCAACACCAGCAAGCAACGTATCTTCAAGATGCTCAGCAGGTGAATCATCATCAGCAAGTGCTGCAGCAATCCCGCCTTGCGCCCACCGCGTAGAACCTTCATTGACTTGGGCTTTTGTTATGACAAGAACAGTCCGACCAGCCCTGCGTGCATGTAAGGCAGTAGCCAGACCAGCGATACCAGAGCCCACGACTATCACGTCTGCTCGCACTGTCCAGCCCGGTTGAGCGGCAGCAAGCTGTACAGGTAAACGAATCACGATGATCCACCAACACGACAAGCGATGTTGTCGATCAGGCGTGTACTTCCAAGGCGAACTGCGATGAGCACTCGCCCTTCCCCTGGAACTGCTTCACCCAGTTGTGGATTCGTGATGACCAGATAATCAAGGGAAAACTCTGGGTGATCAGCAAGAAGAGCGATGCCTGCGCGCTCACCTGCACGCGCTCCATCATGAGCTGCAACCTCAGCAGCAACCTGAATTGCGCGCGGAACAAGGGATGCGACCTTGCGTTCTTGCGTTGAGAGGTAACGATTGCGACTGCTCATAGCCAAGCCATCATCTTCGCGCACAGTAGGAACGCCGATCACTTTCACGGGAAACCGCAAGGACTTCACCATGGCAGTAATGAGTGCCAGTTGCTGAAAATCCTTTTCACCGAAGAAGGCGTAATCAGGAGCGGTCAGGTGAAGCAGCTTGCCAACAATGGTCAGCATTCCCTTGAAATGACCCGGGCGCGCAACGCCATCAAGAATGTCACCGAGTTTTCCTGGATCCACCATCACTTGACCACCGAGGTCATCGAGACGATCAGTGCCATACATTTCTTCAACTGAAGGCGCGTACATCACGTCTGCACCTGCGAGCTCGCTCACTTCAAGGTCGCGATCAAGGGTTCGTGGGTAACGATCAAAGTCTTCACCCGCACCAAACTGCGTCGGGTTTACAAAATTCGTGACGACCACAAATCCTGAACGACCAACCACTGCACGCGCTTCGCGAATAAGGGACGCGTGGCCTTCGTGAAGCGCACCCATCGTCATCACAACAGCAACAGGATGCGACGCGCCACGTGCTGCGAGGAGTTCAGCGTGAGTGGAAGCCAAGAGTGAGGTCATGTCGATTCCCCTTCTTCACTCAGCACACCCAAGAGTGCCTCTGCATGCGCTGTAGACAGTAACCCAGCATCAACTGCTCGATCTGCAGTTACGCGGGCCAGTACTCGGTAACTTGAACCTGCGAGCTCGGATTGCTCAGTAAGCACAGCAAGATGTGCCTTGACGCTCGCCGCGTCACCTCGCGCCACTGGCCCGGTCAATGCTTGGTCGCCCAGTCGCAACGCGTTATCCAAACTCGCACTCAACAGTGGAGCAAGAACACGACGCGGTTCTTCGATGCCGGCCCGCGACAACAACTCGGCACTTTGGGCTACCAGGGTGATGAGGTAATTGGAGCCGAACGCCAAAGCTGCGTGATACAGCACTCGCTTCTCTTCTGGCACCCAAATGGGATCGCCGCCGATCTCAATGACGAGCGCTTCGGCAGCACTTCGCAATTCATCAGGCGCCGTCACTCCAAACGGGCACTCTTCGAGGCGTTGGAGATCCATGCTTGTTCCGGTAAAAGACATCACCGGATGGATAGCTAGCGGCAGGGCCCCAAGCGCAGCTACTGGCGCCATCACGTCAGTGCCATAACGACCACTCAAGTGCACCCAGAACTGACCTGGCTTCACTGATTGGCTCGCAGCAAGACCTTCGAGTAACCCAGCTAGCGCATCGTCGGGAACTGCGACCAGCACCAAATCACAGGCCGCAACCACCTGATCAATATCAACGATAGGGACACCCGGCAAAAGCGCTTGAGCTCGAAGGCGTGAGAGTTCAGAAACAGCGGCAACAGCCACCACTTCATGACCAACACGATGCAGGGCCGCGCCAATCACGGAACCCGCTCGACCGGTGCCAATGACACCGACACGGAGGCGGGGAGGAGCCATCACACGTAGGAGCGTAGAGGCTCGCTACCGTGCGTTGCTGTGGTGGCCAAAATTCCCGAAGATCTCGCTTGGGATCTGGCCTGGGCAAAGGCCGCGACCGGTGATCGTGGCTTCTACTCCCATTCCCTGCCCTATGACCACTTCACCACCAGCGTTCAACAATCCACATTGGCTACCGACCTGCTGCCCTATGTGCGCACCGCCCTGCTCCAAGGGCCTCTCAGGTTCATTGATGTTGGCGCTGGAACCGGATTATTGGCGGAGCACATTTCAGATTTGCTTACACCTGCAGAGCGCGAACGCACGACCCTTATCTGTCTTGATGTCAGACCGCGACCGGCACATCTCTCGGCAGCTATCGACTGGATTGAGGGTGATGTCAGGGAAACCATCATCCAGATTCCTGCGGGACACACTGTGTTGGTGGCACATGAATTCCTCGATGACCTCCCCTGCGCAATGGCAGAAGTAGGTAGCGATGGAGTGGCGCACATCATGGTTGCTGATCACACGCATTTCACACCCACACTTGGCGCGGCCTTAGATACGACAAGCCCAGAATATGAATGGTTAAAGAAGTGGTGGCCGACTACTCGCCCATTCATGCGGTGCGAAATTGGAATAACTCGCGATGCTTGTTGGCGTGACCTCACAGCGCTCGTCTCGTCAGGCTTTGCCATAGCCATTGATTACGCGCACATGCGGGCCGATCGAATTCGAGGAGTGTGGGATGGCGGCACACTTACGGGTTACCGCGCTGGGCAAACACTTACACCGCAGGCGACTGGGGAAATGAACATCACTGCACATGTTGCTCTCGATGCTCTTGCTGACGCTTCATCAGGAACACCACACATCACCATGCTTCAAGACGGCCCTACTCCTGATTTCTGGTGGCTTATTGCTGCGTATGCAATTGAATTTCCTCAACCTGCGAAGATGACACCGTGAACGAGGTCTTAGTTGCAATAGGTGCGGCGCGAAATCTGCCGGCTGATTTCCATCTTGATCTCGGGGAACTCCATCCCACTGGGCAAGGCGCTATGCAATTGGCCTTGCACACAAACGAATCCATCATCACTTCAGCAGATCCGCGGATCGGCTTTGTTCATCGCAGTGCCGAAAAACTCTTCGAAGCCCGCGACTACCGACAACTGATGATGTTGGCGAATCGCCATGACTGGCTCAGCGCCATGAGTTCAGAACTGGCCATCGCACTTGTTCTTGAAGATGCAATGGGAATACTGACTCCGGAACGTGCAACCTGGTCTCGAATGTTACTCGCCGAAATGAATCGCGTAACTGCGAGTTTGATCATGCTTGGCACGACTGATCCAAAATTTTCCCAGCTCATGGCACACCGGGAAACCTTTCTAGCGCTTCTCGAAGAACTCACTGGATCACGCATTCACCCAATGTTTGTGCGCATCGGTGGCATTGCCACTCCCTGCTTCCCTGAATGGCTCAATTTACTCTCGCCAGTCATCAAGGAACTTCAGACGGATCTTCATGATTTACCTCAGAAAATAGGCGATCGCTTTGCGCAGTTGGAAGGCATTGGAGTTATCACTCCAGAACAAATACACGAATATGGGCTTTCTGGATCGATAGCTTGGAGCAGTGGGGTTGCGAATGATTTACGCATCACAACTCCCTATCTTGCTTACGAACACGTCCCTCATTGTTTTCCGATAGCTCACGGATCTGGCGATATCCCATCGCGCTTTACGTTGATTGCTGAACACTTACTCGCAAGCTTGAGCATCATGGACGAGGCAATCCAGTGGCTTCTTGCAGCAGGTGACGGACCCACCTCAGTTCAACTTCCTAAGGTGGTCCGCGCACCAGAACTTACGATTTATGGCGCGATTGAAGGTCCACTTGGAACTATCGGGATTTTGCTCGACAGTATCGGCGAAAAAACACCGTGGCGTTTGAAATTACGTACGCCAGCATTCGCAACAATTCAGAGCTTGACGAGCACTCTTGTTGGGCTTCCAATGGATGCGTTAGTGCCCATGTTGCAATCGTGCACGTTTATGGTCGGCGACGCCGACCGCTAATTACGAACGCTCGCGAATGTAGGTAGCAAAGCGTGCGCGCAGCAAGCTTTCGGTGGTGTCATCGAGTTCTGTTTCACCAAACATCTCACGAACGGCACGAACTGTGTCGATGAATGTTCCACCAACAGCCCCTAAGTCTCCGCCTTCGCCCTCGATTGCGTTCATGCTGGGCATGTGGCTGAACACATCAGTGAAGAAACCCAAATCAAGATGCTTTTCAGCCAGGTGAAAGGCCTGATGGCGCAATTCTTCGAATGGAAGGTCTTCAAGGACTGGTTCGGTGCTCATGGACTGACCTTATCTAGCCCTGATCCATCCGAGTCACCCTCTGCCGGCAATCGACACAGATGTTCTAGCCATAGCGCCGCGGCTACAAGCGCGATTGCTCCAAGCGCCGCTGCCCCCGCCGACCACACCGTTGACGTTCCTGCTGGGGTAGCCAGATCGGGCAGCGTGCCAACGCCAAGACCAATATAGAAACCGGCAACAAGAGCACCAGTTCTTGATGCAGCCATCGCGAGTGCTGCGGTGCGGGCCGCCACGATGGGCGCCAACGGCACTGAACCCGGAGCACGCTGCAGGCGTGGCTTTGCCAAGTAGGCCCAAATGAAGAGTGCGAGCGCAAGTATCCAGAGGGTGAGGGCAGCCAGAAACGGCACGGGTACCGCGCGGCCAACTTGGCCGTTCATCACACTTGCGAGAACAAATCCCACCAAGGCACCGATGACAGTAATGATGAGCAGCAGGCGAATACGGGTGGGCTTCATTGGGAGACCATCAGATCTACCCGCGGTTCCAGTGTTCGTACGCCAGTCACATCAACACGTTGGATGAGTTCAGCAATTGGCTCACCGTGAATCACTGCGGTTGAGTCAACCGCTAACCATGGAACCAGCACAAAGCCACGTTCATGCGCACGCGGATGCGGAATCGTCAACCGCTGCGAATCTGAAATGAAGCCATCGATATCAATAATGTCGATATCCAGAGTTCGCGGACCCCAACGCACTTCACGAGTGCGTTGCCAATCAGCTTCAATTGCGTTCGCTCTTGTCAATAAATCATCAGGTGTAAGGGAAGTGTCAATAAGGACCACTGCATTGACATAGACCGGTTGTTCTGGCCCGCCTACTGGTTCAGTTTCAAACACAGGTGAGGCTGCAATCACTTCAATGCCTGGCGTCGCCGCAAGCGCCTCCACTGCACCCTGCAAGGCTGCTTTCGCATCACCCAAATTTGCACCGAGTGCAATCACTGCACGAGTCATGGACGAATGATTTTCACAGCTACGTTGGTAAAGGGAACCGGGATTGGTGCTTGCGGCTTATGCACAATAACTTCAACGCCTTCCACACCCGCAAATGCCAAGACATCTTCCGAGATTCTTTCCGCAAGCGTTTCAATTAAGTTCAATGGTGGACCAACAATGCGATCGTGAACGGCTTGTGAAATCGCTCCATAGTCGACTGTGTCTGCAAGGTCATCACTCGCGGCAGCCTTGCTCGGATGCAGGTGAACGACAAGATCAACGGAAAACTCTTGACCGTCACGGCGTTCATGGTCGAAGACACCGTGAAAACCGGTTGCAGTAATCCCGTACACCAGAATCTGATCCGCGCTCATCCTCGCCCCAATCGCCAAGCTGAACCTACTCGAACAGCATCAACGCTGCCGACAACATCGTGCACGCGGACAGCCCATACGCCAGCAGCAGCAGCTAGAGCAGAAATTGCATCTGTGGCACCATCGCGTTGGTCCACAGGTCGCATCACTCCGTCACTACTTCCAAGTAACGAACCAATGAATCGTTTGCGTGAAGCACCAATGAGCACCGGGTAACCAAGCGCTTCTAATTTCTCGAGTTGATGAAGAATTGCCCAGTTGTGATTTGCCTCTTTAGCAAAGCCAAGACCCGGATCAATCACGATTGCTTCTGGAGCAATGCCCGCTCTCAAGGCAACATCAACTCGGGCACCTAATTCTTCAATGACATCAGTTACGACATCCCCGTATGAAGTGAGGGCATTCATCTCAGTGCTGTGGCCGCGCCAATGCATAATCACGTAGGGCACCTGCATATCAGCAACAGCGTGCACCATTGCTGCATCCGCTAACCCACCGCTTACGTCATTCACCATGAACGCACCCGCTTCAATTGCCGCGACAGCAGTGCTCGCGTGCATGGTGTCAATACTGACGTGCACTCCCACTTCAGTGAGCCCGGCAATAACTTCGAGCACTCGAGCTTGCTCATCATCTGCTGTAACTCGCGTTGCACCGGGGCGAGTTGATTCCCCACCGACATCAACAAAAGACGCACCTTGGTCGCGCAGTGCGACACCGTGGGCGATGGCGGCATCAACGTCAGCGAATTTGCCGCCATCAGAAAATGAATCTGGGGTCACATTGAGAACGCCTACAACTAATGCATGCTCGACACCAAGAAGTGAGGCAGGAAGCCCCAACGGGTGTCGAATGTTCATCGGCCTTGGATAAGTGACATTGCTTCTGCGCGGGTAGCTGGTTCGAGCAGTGATCCACGTACAGCACTTGTCAATGTCTTTGATCCTGGCTTACGAATACCGCGCATTGACATACATAGGTGTTCTGCTTCGACAACAACAATGGCTCCGCGAGGCTCAAGAATGCGCACGAGTGCATCTGCAATTTGCGAAGTAAGGCGCTCTTGTACCTGTGGGCGACGCGCATAGAGATCAACCAGACGAGCCAACTTCGATAAGCCAGTAATGCGGCCATTTGGACCAGGAATGTAACCAATGTGAGCCCGCCCATGGAACGGAACCAAGTGGTGCTCGCAGGTGCTGTACATCTCGATATCCCGCACGATGATCATTTCCTCGTGACCAAGGTCGAAGGTTGTGGTCAACACATCTTCAGCCTGCATGTGCAGACCAGCAAAGATCTCTTGATACGAACGTGCGACGCGAGCAGGAGTGTCTTTCAGGCCATCGCGATCGGGATTTTCACCAACAGCAATGAGTAGCGCACGAATCGCAGCTTCAACACCTGGAGCATCAAATTCGCCAACCGCTGCGTTTGGATCAACGCTGACTGGATCGATGGTCATTACGCCTCGTCTTCGGTAGTAGCTTCGACAACAATAGTTTCAACTTCGGCAACCACCGCTGGGCGTGGATGCTCAATCGGTCCACGCGAATCAGGCAGGCGGCGAGCGGAACCTGTCCATGCTGGACGTGGCTCATTGAGATGAAGGGCTTCAAAGACCGCAGCGATCTGTTCGCGATCTAACGTTTCCTTTTCCAAGAGTTCCTTCACGAGTGCATCAAGTACATCGCGATTGGCTACGAGAATGTCGTAGGCCTCTTGGTGTGCATTTTCAATAAAGGTACGCACTTCTTCATCGATGGCTCCAGCAATTTCTTCGGAGTAATCACGCGTATGACCCAAATCGCGACCCATGAAGACTTCACCTTGTGGCTGTCCGTATCGGATTGCCCCCAGACGTTCGGTCATGCCGTATTGGGTCACCATTGCGCGGGCAAGCGCGGTTGCGCGCTCAATGTCATTCGATGCGCCAGTTGTTGGATCGTGGAAGATCAACTCTTCAGCAGCGCGACCACCGAGCATGTACGCCAGTTGGTTTTGCATTTCACTGCGAGTTGTTGAGTACTTGTCAGCTTCAGGTAACACCATCGTGTAACCAAGTGCACGACCACGAGGCATGATCGTGATCTTGTGCACTGGATCATTGCCAGGAAGTGCCGCAGCAACAAGTGCGTGGCCTGCCTCGTGATACGCGGTGATGCTCTTCTCGTGATCGTCCATCATGCGAGTGCGCTTTTGCGGACCTGCCATCACTCGATCGATAGCTTCATCAAGTGCCGCATCATCAAGGCGCTCGAACCCAAGGCGTGCGGTCAATAACGCAGCTTCGTTGAGAACGTTGGCCAGGTCTGCTCCAGTGAAACCAGGCGTACGGCGAGCAACTGCCATCAGGTCAACTTCATCAGCCATCGGCTTGCCCTTGGCGTGTACCTCAAGAATCGCAAAGCGGCCCAGCAAATCTGGCCGATCAACTGCAATCTGGCGATCAAAACGGCCAGGGCGAAGTAGCGCTGGATCCAAAATGTCTGGACGGTTTGTTGCAGCGATCAAGATGACACCACCGGTGACATCAAAGCCATCCATCTCCACCAGCATTTGGTTCAGTGTCTGTTCACGTTCATCGTGCCCGCCACCCATACCAGCGCCGCGATGGCGACCAACTGCATCGATCTCGTCAATAAAAATAATCGCTGGAGCATTCGCTTTGGCTTGTTCGAACAAGTCGCGAACGCGACTTGCGCCAACACCTACAAACATTTCAACAAAGTCTGAGCCTGAAATCGAAAAGAACGGAACTCCAGCCTCACCAGCGACTGCACGCGCGAGCAAAGTCTTGCCGGTGCCGGGAGGCCCGTAGAGCAATACGCCCTTGGGGATCTTGGCGCCAACGGCATGGAACTTCGATGGGTCCGCGAGGAAGTCTTTGATTTCTTCAAGTTCTTCAACTGCTTCATCAGCACCGGCGACGTCGGCGAACGTGGTTTGAGGCATGTCCTTGTTGACAAGTTTGGCTTTGGATTTACCAAAACTCATGACCTTGTTGCCGCCACCTTGCATTTGCCCCATGAAGAAGAACAACAAGAAAACCACGATGGCAATTGGGAGAAGTGAGAACAGCAGTGTGACCAAGATATTTTCACTTGGTACCACCACGTTATAGCCACCTGGCAATTGACCAGCGTCAGCCTTGAGTTGGAGTAACTCCTGCAGGTTCACACCTTGGCCAGTGACATAGGAGGTGCGGAGCTTGGATCCGTCTTTCAGGGTGAGCTCTAGGAGCTGATCGCGATCAGTCAGAGTCGCGGTATCAACCTTGCCACTTTGAATGTCAGAAACAGCCTGGCTGGTGTCGACCTGGGTAGGTGCACCTACCCCTGAAAGGAAACTTGAACCAACTAATACGAAGGCAACAGCAAGAGCTACCCAAAAAATTGGTCCGCGAATGATCCTTTTGAAGTCCACCGCCTGACGGTACTACGGGTGCACGGGCTGCCAAGCCAGTGGACCGGGGCTTTCGCGCTCAGCGATCAGGCGCCGTAGACGTGCGGAGCCAGGGTCCCCACACACCGCAAGTTACGGTACTTCTGGTCGTAATCCAGGCCGTAACCCACGACAAACTCATTAGGGATGTCAAAGCCCACATATTTTGGATTGACTTCCACTTTGATTGCTTCTGGTTTGCGCAGGAGCGAGAAGACTTCAACTGAGGTTGCGCCCCGCGAACCTAGGTTTTTGATCAGCCACGAGAGGGTCAGCCCTGAGTCAAGGATGTCTTCGACGATGAGCACATTGCGGCCCACGATGTCGTTGTCGAGGTCCTTGAGAATACGCACCACACCGCTTGATTTCGTGCCTGAGCCGTAGGACGACACTGCCATCCAGTCCATCTCAGTACTTCGGGTCAACGTGCGCGCAAGATCAGCCATGATCATGACCGCACCCTTGAGAACACCAACCAGCAGCAGATCTTGACCGTGATAATCCACCTCAATCTGCGCAGCAATTTCATTGATGCGCGTTTGGATTTCGGCTTCGCTCAGAAGTACGTGAGCAAGATCGTCACCAATGTGTTCAGGTAGCAAGGGGGTCTCCTGCGTTGAGGGTTGATTTAGGCGAGGTAAGGGTCAGCCTTCCATATTCACGACAGGCAAGCACACGGGCTGGCAAACTCACTGGACCTTGGCCTCGCCATTGGGTAATAAGTGCATCTACTGCCTGCACATGACCCAAAGTGACTGCGTCGCTGCCAGCTCCCAGATCCATACACATACGACGAATCATTCGGGAACGGATAGCGGATGGGAGCAATTGAAAATCATCTATACCGACGCTCATCGAGCAATCATCGAAAGTGACCAGCGAATCAAACTCCTGCGCGGCCCATTGATCTAAAGCGTCAGCATCATCACTGGCTAATAGCGCCGATCGCGCCAACCCCGCAACAAACCCCGCACCTAAGGCTTCCTCCAGCCCTTCAAAGGCAGCGCGAACTCGCACTCGCGTGAATCGAGGGTCAAGATTGTGCGGATCACTCCACGGAACCACACCAATTGCGGAACACACATCTTTGGCACTTGCATGTACCACTGCGCGCGAGACCTGCAAGAGCGGACGCACAAGTAATCCATTGCGAAACTGCATCGCGGCAATCGATCTGGTCCCAGATCCTCTTGCCAATCGCAACAACACAGTTTCAGCCTGGTCATCTTGCGTGTGCCCAAGCAGAATGCACGAGGCTTGATATTTCGCAGCCATTGCTTCTAAAGCTTCATAGCGCGCTCGACGCGCTGCTGCCTCCGGTCCGCCATCCCCGTTCACTGCGACTTCAGCAACGACGACGGAATCAATTCCGAACTCAATACACGCAGCTGCTGCAGCTTGAGCAACCTCTGCTGACGCGTCTTGCAACTGATGATCAACGATGACCGCTATCACCGAAATTTCGCGTTGTTTGCCCACAAAAGCAGCAGCCGCTGCTAATGCCAATGAATCTGGGCCTCCTGAGCAGGCAACGATGATTGTTGAACCAGATCCAATATTGGCGAGTGACTCGTGAACCGCAGAACGCACGGTCAAGGTCTGTGATGATGCCCAATGGCGCTCAGGAATATCTTCGCCCATAGTTACACGCATCCGCACAGACGTAGTTTCGTCGCGAATTGATCAACGGCGTTTCGTGCTTTTGCAATAGAGGCAATGTCATTGGCGAGAATCGCGAACACCAGCACTCGTCCTTGAACATCTGGAACCATTCCTGCGAGCGCGACTGCTGATCGCAATGTTCCAGTTTTCGCACGGACGAAACCAGCGGCCACCTTTTGAGATCCTGAAGTAAACCGATCAGCCAACGTCCCAGTAAATCCTGCGACTGCTAACGCTGGTGCGATGCCATCAAATGATCCATTGGCTGCAAGAACGAGAATCTTTCCAAGCGTTTGTGGCGCAATTCGATTCTTACTCGACAGACCGCTGCCGTCGGACAGCTGCATGCCTTGCACCGGAATACCCAGTTCTGTCGCCGCACTCTTCATCGCAGCTGCACCACTTGCGAAGCTTCCTGTTCCCGACTGCGCAACACCAGACAGATGAGCAAGTGACTCTGCTAAGTCATTATCCGAATCTGTGAGCATGTGATTGACCAGCTGTTGAACCGGCGCTGACTCAACCTTGGCAATTTGCGTTCCGCTGATTGGCGCTTTGGCCTCCACACCGATGTTCACTTTCACTCCACTTTTACGCAGAGCCTTCACAAATAATTGAGCGGCGTACTTCGCTGGGTCATCAACGCGTGAATTACCGCGCGGATTGACACGACCTTGGTCAACCATCAATGCCGCGACAGGAGCTGCAACACCAGCAGCAGGAAATGACGCTGACCAGCCTGGGCCCAACTTACGGCCAGTAAAAAGTGAACTGTCGTAGTTCACAAGCACTGGAGCTGACTGCACTTGCTTGGCGACTTGAGTGGCCAAGGACGTCAGTGACGCTCCTGGACCGGAACTTGCGAGCATTGGGTCACCGCCGCCGATCAGCGTCAGTGTTGAACCTTCAACCACGACGCGAGTAGCAATGCGATGTGTAGGTGTGAGTAACTTGAGTGCTGTTACTGCGGTCAATAACTTCAATGTTGATGCAGGGAGCAACGCAGTCGAACCTTGTGAATCAAAAAGCATGTCCCCCGTGGCCGGGTCCCCGACCCAAGCGCCAACAGTGCCCAAGGCTGGACGCTTCACCGTGGCACTCAGCGCCGCTGTTAGACCTGCAGCGGTTGGGGTCGGTGCTTTGCTACCGACAACTGGGATTGGGTTCAGCACTAACGAGGAGTCATCAGCCGCAGATGCAAGCGATTGCGTGATGGGTGACGCACACCACAACAGCAAAAACCCTAGAAATAGCGCCATTTTTCGCTTATGTGTCACCTGTCACCTCTCTTCTATGCAGTCATCGCACCATCTATAGGGAAGACTAGGCGACTATGAACCCCTTGGTATTCGACGTCACGATTGAAATTCCCGCAGGTAGCCGCAATAAGTATGAGGTAGACCACGAGACCGGCCGTATTCGCTTGGACCGCATGCTCTTCACCTCAACTCGTTACCCACATGACTATGGCTTCATCGATGACACCTTGGGTCAAGACGGCGATCCACTCGACGCACTTGTGATGACTCAGGAACCCACCTACCCGGGCGTTGTCATTCGTTGCCGCGCTATCGGCATGTTCCGCATGACCGACGAAGCAGGCGGCGATGACAAGGTGCTGTGTGTACCCGCTGGTGACCCACGCCTTGAACACCTTCGCGATATTCACCATGTTTCTGAATTCGATCGTCTCGAAATTCAGCACTTCTTCGAGGTCTACAAGGATCTTGAGCCAGGTAAGAGCGTTGAAGGTGCTGACTGGGAAGGTCGCGTTGAGGCAGAAGCAGAAATCGTTGCTTCACAGGGCCGTTATGTACCGGGAAGTCACAAGCACTAAATCTTTCAGTAGAAAGAGCCCCAGCCGACGGCTGGGGCTCTTTCTTATAGGACGTGTGGAGTTGCTACTCGTTCGAACCAGCATTGGCCGCAGCATTCACCTGAAGCGGCGCAAAAGTCTTGATGCGAATTGGTTCTGGCAGTGGCGTCACACCAAAGGCTTCAAGCGAACCTTGACCAGCTAGGCGTACGAGATATTGCGCAAACGAGAGAGGCAGGGGGTTGGCTTTGTCGTTGCACACCAAAAGGTGCGCGACACCCATCACGGGCCAACCAATAAGTTCTTGTCCCTCGCTCAGCACAATCTTTGAAGCAGCAATATCGAACTGACCTTCAACTGGAACGCCGCCTAGACCTGGCCCATAAACAAGCATGTCTTTGGATTCGCTGCCAGCAAGTGTGCTGGTCTGGTCTGTCATAGCTGCTGATCCGACCTTGGCTAACTGAATATCTTCAGCGGTGACCCAGATGTCGGTATTAGGTCCCGCCGGCAGGGATGCCATACCCAATACGTTGTTATTCGCGGTGGTGACTGGCAAAATCGCGATTTGTCCTTCATTCGAGGTAATTGAAGTAACCAGATCGGCAACCGTGTCGAAGGATTCACCGGCCGACAGAGTGCCAACGGTGCCTTGCTTCCAAGTGTCTGGGGCTGTTGCACTAAGCCAGGCTGTCATTGCCTGGACACTGCCTTGATCAAACTTCGACGTCACCAATTGCAGTGGTGGAAGCCCATCAAGGAGCAACCCTTCATTTGATGCAGTAATCAGTGGATCGTCCCAAGTCTTGACCGTACCGCTGAGGATTCCAGCAATTGCTTTTGGCGATAATTGAATGCCTTCAAGTCCTGGTTCATTTAATGCCATGGTTACCGGATAAGTGAAAGCAGGAACAACAAGTGTGGTTCCTGATACACAACTCGATGCTTTAAAAGAAGCCAGTAATGCAGGTGAAGGACGCACGTCAACTAATTGCACCGGTGCGGGCTGATCTGCTGCCACTTCAACCACCGCCTGGTCTGGGCACGTGGTGGTGAGTGACTGACCAACAGCATCAACAGCACCGAAAAACATTTCAGGAGCTCCCACATCAACGCTGCCTGTTTGGCAAGTGATGTTTGCTTCCGCCTGAGCTGCCAACACATCTGGTGGAAGAGGTGGCGTGCACGCACTAAGGATCAGTGCTGCTGCAGCCAATGGCACTGCAAAAAACGCAGTGAGGGCGACGCCCCGTGAATTCTTACGAGACATCGCCCTCACCTTTTCGCTTTGGTGTTACTGAGTTTTCAGAAGGTTTGACTACTTGATATTTGCTACAAGTGCCTTTGCCTTTGCGAGCACTGCGCCAGCAACTGGAACGTAACCAAGCTGTGCTGCACGCGAAGGTCCACACTTCTGGATCAAGTAATCCTGGAACTGACGAACACCCAGACCGTTAGGTCCCTTGCCATCGGTGCGAGCAATGCCGTAGCTGAAGATCGCCATTGGGTACGCGCCCTTGGCCTTGACGTTGTAGTCAAGTGCAACCAAGCCACGTGAGTTCAGGTTGGTTTGAGTTGCAAGGTTCTTCGCTGCTGATGCGGCTGAAGGAGCAATGAATTCGCCAAGAGCGTTTTCAATGCGAGCTACTGGGTAGCCCTTTGCGTCGCCGAAGTCAACAGCACCGATTGCTCCTGAAGTGGCATCAATCGTCGCGATGATGGTGGCGTTGTCCTTGCCAGCCAATGAACTGGCAGGTGGCTTGCCGCCTGGGAATGCAGTTGAGAAGTCATCTTGAACCTTGCTCCAGATGCTTGGCGCAAAAGCGTTCAAATACTGCAGGGTGTTGTTTGAAGTACCTGAGTTGCCTGAGCGGTAGACCACAGTGATGTTCTGAGCTGGGATCGAAGCCGCAATGCGAGCATTGGTAGCAAGGATTTCCTTGTCATTCCACTTCGTGATTGCGCCAGCCATGATCTTGCTGAGTGTGGTGCGCTTCAACTGGATTGATGAACCAAGGGTCTTGCCGGTCTTGGCGTTCTTCAAGTTGATTGGGAAAGCAAGCGCGCCACCGATGTTTGGAACGTAGGTCCAATCGAAGGTTGGCTCGCCACTTGTGTACGCGGAGTCGGTCTGACCATAGGCAAAGGTGCCCTTGGTGAAGTTACTCTTACCGGTGCCTGAGCCCGTTGAGGTGTAGTTGATCGTGAAGTTTTTCTGCGAGGCGTTGAAATCAGCCGCGCACTGGGAAATGAATGGGTATGGGAATGAAGCTCCACCACCACTGATGGTCTCTGCTGCCTGAGCAGGTGCTGCAACGGCAATTGCTGAAGCAGCAAGGGCTGTCGTTGCAATAGCTACGAGAGTGCGACGCACTGATTTCTCCTTTGATGATGTATGTAGGTCTTACTTTTATGAATGTAGGTAAGCCAGGTTTACGAATTACGTCGGATCTATGACATATACCTGACAGTTAGATGAACAGTCGGTGTCACGAATAGCCCCATGCATGGTGAACAGTTGGTTACCCGAAACGACCGTTGACGTAGTCAAGGGTGCGCTGATCTTGTGGGTTGCCGAAAATGTCAGTTGTTTTACCTTGCTCAACTACATGACCTGGTTCACCCTCAGCTGCGAGGAAGAAGGCCGTGTTATCCGCGACACGAACAGCCTGTTGCATATTGTGCGTAACGATGACGATGGTGATGTCCTTTGACAATTCACGAATGGTTTCTTCGATCTTCAGTGTTGATGCTGGGTCAAGAGCGGAACAAGGCTCGTCCATCAACAACACATGTGGATTCACAGCAAGTGCTCGTGCAATCACAAGACGCTGCTGCTGACCGCCCGAAAGCTCACCCGCTGCATGATCAAGGCGATCCTTCACTTCATTCCACAAGCCTGCAGAAGTAAGAGTCTGCTCAACGATTTCATCGTGATTGCTGCGCTTCATGCCGGAAAGCTTCAGGCCCGAAAGCACGTTGCCACGAATGGTCATTGATGGGAATGGATTTGGCTTCTGGAAGACCATGCCGATATTCAGGCGAATGTGCACTGGATCAACCGTTGGGCCATAAATATCTTGACCTTCGTACAGCACTTCACCAGCAAGCGCCGCACCTGGAAGCAACTCGTGCAAACGGTTGAGCGTACGGATGAAGGTTGACTTGCCACAACCTGACGGTCCGATCAGTGCCGTCACAGTGTTCTTCTCGAACTTCATGTTGACGCCTTCAAGCACCTTGCGGGTGTTGAACCAAATGCTGATGTCGCGCGCTTCGAGCTCAACCGGACGAATCTCAGCCTCGTCGTTGAATTCCTGCTCCAACGCGACAACGCTCTTCTCGAACTCTGCTGTTGACATGTCGTCTTCCTCCATGGTTGATCTCGCCTTGCCTTACTTAACTTTGTTGCGACCGATGAGCCGCGCAGCCGTGAACAAAATTGCAACTACCACCATCAAAATCAACGCCGAGCCCCAAGCGCGTGTAACTGCATCGGGATAAGGCTGAGCTACGTTTTCAAAGATCGACACAGGCAGTGTGCTGATCGGATCTGAGAAAGGATTCGTCACCGTTGCGTCGTTCTTTCCAGCAGTCATCAGGAGCGGGGCAGTTTCACCGATCACTCGAGCAACGCCAAGGATGATCGCAGTGACAATGCCTGTCTTGGCGGCAGGAAGCACAACCTGGAAAACAGTGCGCGCGCGAGTCGAGCCGAGTGCAAGGGCTCCGGTGCGAAGGTCGTCTGGGACCAAGCGCAACACTTCTTCTGCGGTACGAGCAACCGTTGGCAGCATTAAAATCGCGTAAGCCAATCCGCCAGCAAAGGCGCTGGTGTTGATGGCGCCAGTCAAGATCAAGGTCGTAAGGATGAACAAGCCAGCAACTACGGAAGGCACACCCGACATCGACTGCACGAAGAAGCGAACGTAAGGAACTGCCCTGCCACGGACTTCAGTGATGTAGATCGCCGTGGCAATGCCAATTGGCACAGCGATCAATGCAGAGATTGCGACAATCAACAACGTACCGAGCGCGGCATGGGCAATTCCACCGTACTCAAGCGGTGTTGATGGACTGATGTAGGTCGAATTTTGGGTCAGGAAAGGAATCGACAGGGCTTTTATGCCGTGCGAGAGCAATGACCAGATCACCGAAATGATGACCACAAAACTGAAGATCGATGCACCAATGGCATTCACAATGATGAGCGAGTCACCAATGCCGCGCTTGCCTTTAGTGAGGTAGGCGGCAATACCTGAGGCAATGAGCTGAAGCGGCAGGTAAATCACCATGACCAAGGCGTCGGGGATATCACTGAACTGGAACATCGCTACGACGATGAGCAACGGCACGATTACAGCTAGAGCGACAGACACATCAAATTTTTTGGTGCGCTTGCTCCATGGTCGGGTGCGTTCTTGCTGTTGCAAGGTCGGAATTCTTGAAGGATCAAATAGTGTCGTCACTTCTTCAACCGTCCTGTCCGGCTCACAATGAGGTTGGCGATCATGTTGACGATGAGAGTCATGAGGAACAAGAAGAAGCCAGCAGCGAGGAGCAACTGAACTTCGAATGGACCGGAGGCTTCACCAAAGCGGGAAACGATCAACGTTGCGACAGAACCGCCACCTGATTCGATGACGTGGTACCAGTTCGTGTCGTACACGAGCTTGAGTACGAAGAACACTGCAATGGTCTCACCCAAAGCGCGGCCAAGGCCGAGCATCACACCACCAACGATGCCGCCGCGGCCATAAGGCAGAGCGACATAGCGAAGCATTGTCCACATTGAGCAACCAAGCGCTTCAGCTGCGTTGATCAAATCCGGTGGTGTGCGACCAAGTACTTCGCGCGTAACCGACGTTGTAATCGGAATCACCATGATGGCAAGCACAAAACCCGCGATGAATGGCGTTCCTAAGAAGTTGCCAGATGCGTTTTCAAAGAATGGAATCCAACCCAAATATTCGTTGAGTAGTCGTTGCCACTCTTCAGCTTGAGGATTCAAAACATAGAAGGCCCACAAACCCAAAATCACCGAAGGAATAGCTGCCATGAGGTCGATTGAGTTAGTCAAAATCGAGGCAAGCTTCTTTGGCGCAAGAAACACGATAAAAATTGAAAGCAACAGAGATGCCGGGACCGCAATGACCAGGGCCACTACCGAAAGCAAGATCGAGCCGTACAGCATGCCGAAAATGCCAACGGATACCGGATCAGTCGTGAGATCCCACGCTGTGGTGGTGAGGAAGCTGAAGCCGAGCTCTTGAAACACAGGAAGTGCTTGGGCACCCAAGAAGATGGCGATGCCCGCCAAGATGATGAGCGAAATAAAGGCCGCAACCGTAATGGCGCGATTAAACACCCGGTCGCCACGATGCGAGGTCGCTGCCGCCTGAAGATCGCGCTGCTGAAGGTCCGGAGTGGCCATGTCCAGATATTGGAGTAGGCAGATTGACGCATGGGGGGCATGCGGGGGAACAGCGACTGACGCAAAGATGAACGACAGGTGAATTCGTGCCAAGGGGTACCTCTTGAGGGCTCAATCATGAGGGGGCAAGGTTGACCCATGCAGATTGAAATGTGGTCAGACTTGGTGTGCCCCTGGTGCTTTATCGGCAAGCGCCAGCTAGAAATCGCCCTCGAGCTGTTCCCCCACCGTGATCAGGTCACCATCAACCATCGGGCTTATCAACTCAATCCCCATGCCGAGCCCACGACCACGCCAACCACACAAATGCTTGCCGATAAATATGGCGTGAGCCTTGACGAAGCCAACGTAATGCTGCGCAATGTCAGCGATGCCGCCAAAAGCGTTGGACTCAACTACCAGCTTGAACGAACACTGAGCGGTAATACTCGCGATGGCCATCGACTCGTGCTGTGGGCGCAGCGCATTGATCACACTCGCGGGCAGCAACTTCTCGAGATTTTGCTCAGTGCTTATTTCGAACGCGGTGAATCCATTTTCGGTCATGAAACTCTCGCCGCCTTTGCGCCGCTTGCAGGTTTCGATGCGACAGAAGCGCTGACCTTCCTGCACTCGAATGACTTGATTGATGCTGTTCGTCGTGATCAGGAAATTGCACAAGCACTTGGCTGCACAGGTGTTCCATTTTTTGTGATTGACGATCGCTTCGGTGTTACCGGAGCACAGTCGAGTGAGCTCTTTGCATCGGCATTGCAGCAAGCCTGGGACTCAAGAAACACGCACCCATGACAGGGCAGATATTTTTGATTCGCCACGGCGAAACTGAGTGGAGCGTGTCGGGAAAACACACTGGTAGCACTGACATTTTGCTCACCTCCACGGGTGAGGACTCTGCAAGGAAACTCGCAAGCACTGTTCCCAAAAATCCTGATCTCGTTTTGAGTAGTCCGCTCACTCGCGCACAGCACACCGCATCGCTCGCAGGACTGGTCGTCACTCGAACTGAACCTAATCTGACCGAGTGGAACTATGGCGAATTTGAAGGTCGCACTACTGCTGAGATTCGCGCTGAACGCAACGAAAATTCTTGGCTCATTTGGGACTCACCGATTCCAAATGGTGAACAACTCAGCGATGTTGCAACTCGCGTTGATCGTGTAATCGCTGAGTCACTTCCTACCGTGCTCGCTGGCGGAACGGTAGTGCTCGTTGCTCATGGTCATGTATTGCGCATCCTCACGGCACGGTGGCTGGGTCTTTCCCCAATCCATGCCCGCTACTTCGCTCTCTCCCCTGCCACGATTTCCACCTTGGGCTTTGAACATGAACAACACGTGATCACCAAATGGAACTCCCTTACGTAGATACACGCTAGGTAATTTGGCTCTGTGTAGATTGATTCCGTGCAAACCAACGCATCCACTCCACGCCAGCTTCGTTTCGCTGTCTTCTTGCAGTCATTCGCAGCCCTATTGCTCATTGGAGCGGGGATTGTGCGCATCAACGCGACGGGTGTCGATGTGTGGGCAGTGGTTTTCCTCTTCTTAGGCCTGGTCGCTGCCACGGCAGCCGTGCTGATCGTGCGAGCAATCCGCAGGTCCTAGACTTCTCCATACCAAGGGGAGCTCGCATATTCGGCGGGCTGAGAGGGTGGACGCATCCACCGACCCACACAACCTGATCTGGGTAATGCCAGCGCTAGGGAAGAGGTCGAAATGTTTTCATCCGTGTTGAAAAAAATTGCCGTCATAGGGGCCGCAAGTTCACTTGCGCTCCTCGCCGCCTGCGGTTCCTCCCAAGAACAAGCCGGGCCAGCGACGGTCACGCTCCTTACGCACGACTCATTCGTGGTGAGCGAAGCGCTCGTTGCTCAACTCAAGAAAGACACCGGTATCACACTCAAAATCACCACAGCTGGCGATGCTGGCGCCATGGTGGCTGGAGCGGTTCTTGCATCCGGATCTCCAAGTGCCGATGTGATGTTCGGTATCGATAACACGCTTCTGACGAAAGCCGCGAATGCTGACGTGTTCGCTGCCTACACATCAACAAATCTCGATTCGGTAATTCCTGAATTGAAAACAGATACGGGTAACGGATTCGTGACACCTATTGATTACGGCGACGTATGCGTAAACATTGATGATGCTTGGTTCGCAAAGAACCAGGTGGCAATACCTACAAGTATCGATCAATTGACCTCTCCTGCTTACAAAGATCTTCTTGTTGTGCAAGACCCGGCAACTTCATCGCCAGGACTTGCATTCATGTTGGCCACCAAAGCCAAGTTCGGCGATCAATGGACCAACTACTGGAAGCAACTTGAGGCAAATGGGGTGCAGATATCTGGCTCCTGGACAGACGCGTACGAAAGCGCATTTAGTGCATCCGGTGGTACTCGCCCACTCGTCGTTTCCTATGCAACTAGCCCACCCGCGGAAATTGTGTATGCAGAAGACCCAAAGCCAACAAAGCCTTCAACTTCAGTGCTGACCGACGGGTGCTATCGACAAATCGAATTCGCTGGAATTTTGCGCGGAACCCAGAATGAAGCGGCCGCACAAAAAGTTGTGGACTGGTTGCTTTCACCGGAGGTCCAAGCCGACGTGCCTTTGTCGATGTTTGTTTTTCCTGCACGAGCAAATACCCCCCTTCCTGAGGTGTTCACCCAATTCGCTGCAAAAGTTAAAAAGCCCTTGCAACTCTCTGCCACTGACGTAGATGCCAATCTCAAAACCTGGCTCAATCAGTGGGGTCAGGTGATGGGTCGCTGAATTCACCAGCATGGTTGAGATGGGTGTGGGTACTCCCCGCACTCTTTCTCGGCATTGCGCTTGGCTATCCATTAGTCAGCGTTCTGCACCGTTCATTCGCTGACATTCAATCCATTGAGTTTTCCCCACAGTTGGGTATCGCTGCATCCGCAGCACTACAAGCGCTCATCAGCATGGTGGGAGCCTTGCTCATTGGTATTCCCATCGCTGGCGTACTCGCTACCTATCGATTCCGCGGACGGGCTTTCACGCAAGCGATTGTGACGGTGCCATTCGTACTTCCAACAGTCGTGATCGCTTTAGCGTTTCGTGAGTTGCTTGGGACGATGCTCAGCTCAGGTCTGCTACTCGTAGTGATCGCCCACATCTATATCAACCTCGCAGTTGTGGTGCGCATTGTTGGTGCAACCTGGCAACAACTTGATCAACGCATGCTGATCGCCGCTCGTAGCCTTGGCGCATCGCCATTTCGCGCCTTCATCACTGTCACACTTCCTCAACTTAAAGCGTCGATCACTTCGGCAGCGTCAATTGTTTTTGTCTTCTGTTTCACATCTTTAGGCGTTGTTCTCGTTTTGGGAAATAGCTCAACGAGAACTTTAGAGACTCAGATACTGCGGGAAACGTCTTTACTTCTCGACTTCCCCACTGCAGCCATCACTGCCATGCTTCAACTGATCGTGGTGACGATTGCTCTCGTTTTGGGAGCACGTGCATCAATGAATTCAACTTCGAAGATCCGCACTATTCGTTTCGCGAAAATACCAAAACCTCACGGGCTACGCACTCGCGTGTATGTCACGAGCATTGCTCTTGTCACTATCGTTCTTGTGACCTTGCCTTTAATTTCGTTAATCAATGGTTCACTTCACGACTCGAATGGATGGACTCTTCAGTGGTGGAGCTCACTCACTGATCTTGATGCAGGTACAACGCGCTTGGGTTCCCCCATCATGGCAATCGCCACGTCCTTGAAATATGCACTCATTACGGGGATTATCGCTGGTGTCATCGGCGTACTGGCTGCGATGAGCGTGCTCAGCCACCGTCTCGGGAGAGCGGTTTTACTGATCGCACTCGCACCCCTCGGAATTTCAGCGGCGACATTGGGCTTGGGCTTTATGTTGAGCTTTGGTCGCGCGCCGTTTGACTTGCGGGGAACGGATCTTCTCGTTCCTCTGGCTCATTCGATTGTGGCTGTACCTCTCGTGATCGCAGTTGTGCTTCCAACCTTGCGCGCAACTGACCGAAGAATTGCTATCGCAGCCAGTGCCCTTGGAGCTCGGCCCACTCGTGCCTTCTTTACTGCTTATGGCCCCGTGCTGCGAGTGGTTGCGATTGCCGCAGCCGGATTAGCGGCCTGTGTTTCACTCGGTGAATTCGGCGCAGCGTCGTTTCTGGCCCGCTCGAGTTCTCCAACTGTGCCAGTGCAAATTGTGAAACTGCTGCAACGACCAGGTGAACAATCATTTGGCGTCGCCTGTGCCCTCGCTGTGATTCTCGTCATCGGAACCTTGGCCTTAGTTGCCGCCATCGATAGTTTGGGAGCAAAGCGATGGAAAAAGTCATGAACACATTGCAATTACAAGGCTTGCAAGTCGGTTATGAGTCAACGCTGCTCACTGCAGACTTCACGACGAATTCAGGAATTGTGGCAATTCTTGGGCCGAGCGGATCAGGCAAGTCCACATTGCTGTCAACAATTTTGGGGAGCCAACCGCCTCTATCTGGATCCCTCTTCATCAATGGGTCAGACCTAACACATACACCTATACATCAACGCTCGGTTGGCATGGTGTTTCAAGACCCATTGCTCTTTGCGCATCTCAATGTTGAAGAAAACATCATGTATGGCTTACTGCGCCACCAAGTTGCCAAATCACAAGCTCGCGATGAAGCCAATGAACTCTTGGAGTGGGTTGGCATGGCCGGGTATGGCAAAGCATCAGTCCAGGAACTTAGTGGAGGGCAAGCTCAGCGAGTTTCACTTGCTCGAGCATTGGCACCGAACCCTGCAGTGCTGCTGCTCGATGAGCCATACAGCGCACTTGATTCTGATTTGCGAACTCGCCTTGCATCGGAAGTTGCTCTTCTCCTACGGGAGCGAAACGTTGTTGCAATTCACGTCACTCACGATGAAGCGGAAGCCCACAGCATTACGGAATCGGTTTACCGAGTTACAAATTATCAATTAGAAGAAGTAACTAGCGAAAATCAACGGTGAGAGGCGCGTGATCACTCCAGCGCTCCGCATAAGTAGCGGCTTTACCCACAGTTGCCGTATGCGCTCGCTCAGCTAATTTCGCCGTTGCGATCACATAGTCAATACGCCAGCCACCATCAGTATCGAAACCCTTACCTCGCCACGACCACCAGGTATACGGACCGGGGCCTTGGCCCCCGAGGATGCGCCCGAGGTCATGCCATGATTTTGCGAACCAGCGATCCAAGTAATCGCGCTCTTGACGCAGGAATCCAGAATTCTTTAGATTGCCCTTCCAATTCTTGATATCTACTTCGTGATGCGCAATATTGAAATCTCCACAGACCAACACTGGGTTTTTGCGGCGAGGTGACTCCAATTTCTTTAACCGCGCATCCATAGATTCAAGGAACACGTACTTCTCATCTTGCTTTGGGGTATCCACCTCACCAGCATTGATGTACACGGACACCACAGTGATGACACCGATTGCTGTCTCAACATCAACTTCAACCCAGCGCCCTTGCTCATCTAATTGAGCATCGCCAACAGTGATGCGCTTTGCAGGATTCTTCGTGAGTACCGCAACGCCAGCTCTACCCAATTGCGGGGCGGGTGAATGCTGCACGTGGAAGTGCGCAAGTGGTGAATCTTGCAACACAGCATGTAATTGTTCATGAGTTGCTCGAACCTCTTGAAGGCAAATCACATCCGCGTCAGCATCGGCCAACCATTCCAAGCCACCCCTGCGAGCTGTGGCACGAATTCCATTGACATTGGCAGTGATGACTCGAAGCATTTGAGCATCGTGCCAGATGGATCAATGGTTGTTAGCAACCGCGGTTGGTGGCCCGCCAATGTGACGCACCAGAGTTTGCGTGCTCCCAGTTATAGACGGTGCTAAATGCTGCGTCTTGCCAAAATCGTGTCCACTTATGCATCGGCGTTGTTCGTAGTCGGAGCATGGCAACTTCCGCTGCCTTTTCACCAAGTACCGACTTGAATTCAGGGAACATCATCCAAGTTGCTCCGCGTGCAAGGGCTGGTGACATTTGATACGCACCGCGATAGGTGCCGCTGTGTGACACAGAAAAATAATGTCCTGAACTCTCGCGACGCACGATGCATCGACGCACGCGTTCAAGTTTTGCGCGATAAAACTTGCCGCGATACAAGCTGGGCTGCACACCAGTGCGGTCAAGGGTGGCCTTGGAAACGAAGGCGAATTTCCAAGTCTTTGTGACAAGCGATGCACTTCGTGGGGTCATCTCCACCGCGGTGCGCGCAACCACATCTGTGGTCTGCCCCATTCCCGCAATCTCAGTTGTGGTGGTCAACGACTCTTCAGCGAAAGCAGGAGCTGCCATCGGGAAAAGCCCGACTCCTGCTGTGGCCGCCAGAACGGCGACCTTGTGCGCAATGCGCATTCGTCCTCTTCGATCAGCACGCCAGATGCGTGCATGGTGAAACCTCAGGTCCCTGTGCCCACGAGCCATCTGTCCGGCCAGCTGCACTCTCCAACATGCATGACCGCTATCTCGAATCTCACGAGATAGACCACAAGGGCCACGATGCTCCCAGCTGTTGCCGGGGAGTTTTCCGAAGGTGATTACTCACCTCATCTGGAATGACCATAGGAAATCGGTCTGACAGAACCAAGCAGGTTTTTGTCCACAGGGGTGGGTATATGTCGGCTTTGTCCGATATGAGGCGTGATCTGACCCACTCAGAACCCAATGTCCCCCATTCCCGGCTGTGACATGAGTCATGTCCGGTTTGCGGGCAATTGGCGTGGTTCTCGCGTGTGGTTGAATAAGTAAACATTCGTTCACTTCTAGGTGGGGCTCAGCATGCTGCAACGTCCAGGGCGCACCTTTTCGCCCGGCGTGGTGATTGCCGTTCTTGCCATCAGTGGCATGGCGGCCTCCTTAATGCAGACCCTTCTGGTTCCCCTTTTAGGTGATTTGCCGGAAATTCTGAACGCATCCGTGGATGACGTTTCCTGGGTGATCACCGCAACGCTGCTCTCAAGTGCCGTGGCAACTCCGACCCTGTCGCGCCTGGCAGACATGTATGGCAAAAAGCGAATGCTGATGGTCTGCCTGGTACTACTGCTCATCGGGTCGGTCATTGGTGCCGTGAGTGCAACCTTGCTCTGGGTCATTGTTGCCCGCATCTTTCAAGGCGCCGCGGCTGCGTTGATCCCAATCGCCATGAGCATCATGCGCGATGAACTCCCCGAAGAAAAACTCAGCTCAGCAGTGGCACTAATGAGCGCGACCTTGGGAATTGGCGCAGCTATTGGCATGCCGTTGTCAGGTGTGGTCTACGGACTTTTTGGGTGGCAGGCAATCTTTTGGGTGTCGGGCCTTTTCGCGGTGATCATGATGACCGCGATCGCCATTGTGGTTCGGGAATCGGAAATTCGCACCGGTGGAAAATTCGATTACCTCGGAGCCATCCTGCTTTCTGGTGCTTTGGCTGCACTCCTGCTTGCCATTTCAAAAGGCGGTTCATGGGGTTGGAGCAGTTCGCAAACCTTGTACACGTTTGGCGTCAGTGCTGCGATCTTTGCGATCTGGGTGCCCCTTGAGTTCCGCAATCCACGGCCTCTCGTTGATTTGCGCGTAAGCCTGCGGCGCCCCGTCCTCATGACTAACGTCACGTCAATACTTATGGGCTTTGCAATGTACGCAAACATGTTGGCAACATTCCAGCTCTTAGAAATGCAATCATCAACGGGTTACGGCCATGAACTCACCAGTCTGCAGGCAGGCTTAGTCATGATCCCCACCTCATTGACCATGGTGATACTTGCTCCAGTGTCTGCACGAATCACGAAAATCTTCAGCGCAAAGATCACTTTGATTACGGGCGCGGGGCTGATGGGCTTCGGTTACGTTTCTCGCGTGTTCTTCAGCGACACTGTGATGCTTATTGCGATCGCAGCCGTGATTGTTGCAGCTGGAACCGCTATCGCATTTGCTGCGATGCCTTTGCTCATTATGGGTGCAGTTCCGGATACGGAAACTGCTGCAGCTAACGGCCTCAATACCTTGCTGCGCAGCATCGGATCTTCTGTTTCAAGTGCGGCGATCGCCGGCGTGTTGGCTGTGATGGTTATAGAAATTGATGGCCAGAACCTGCCTACTGAGCATGCGTTCCAAGTGATCTTCATCTTGGCTGCTGCCGCATCAATCATTGGCGCATTCATCGCTACAGCTATTCCCAAACCAGAGCACAATGAACTTGAACCCATCGATCCAGAAATTGTTGAACAACTCAAAGAGTTACATGAGGAGAATCGATGAAGCCAAGTTCACGCGACCTAGTCATTGAAGCAGCGCGTCGATTGTTTGCCGAACGCGGATACCCATCGGTCACAATTCGCCAAATCGCAGCCGAAGCTGGCCTCTCTGCATCAATGGTGATGAAAGTCGGCGGCAATAAAGCCAAGATTTATGAAGACGCAGCACCAACAAGCTTGGATCAATTAGACACATCGACTCCTCGCGAGGAGATTGGTCAATCACTGGCTAACCGCGTTTTGCTACGGCGCAAAAACGACATGTCCGAACCGTGGGCGCAGGCTGTGTTCAGAACTGCAGATGCTCCTGACCCACAAGGGTCACGAGAAGAGTTCCAAGAGTGGGTGCGAACGTATCTGACGAAGTGGGTCGATCCAGGCCCAGATCTCGAGGCACGCGTCGAACTCTTGGCTTGTTTAATGCTCGGACTCGCCGTCGGATTGCGCACACAGCGTCTATTGAGCGAAACCTCTGATGAGTGGATAGCTGAGCATTACGGCCGACTATTGCAGCAAGTCATTGAGGCGGACGTAGTGCCGGGTTCTTTCTAAAATCCCAACTCGTAATTTTGGTTGGAGTTACTCGCAACCAACCGTGTCGTCCATCAACATGGAACGAGTCACTATTTGCGTATTTACGTGCGAAGGACAATTCAATTGGCGCAAGTTCCGCATTCGGTTTCGGCTCGCGCGGCACTTCTCCCACAACTGAGATGGTTCCCTCTATTTCCACACCGTGAAGTTCAAAAAAGTCGCGCCCTCCATCGACAACGATTGCTACGAGTGGGTGGCGCTGCAGATCAACCCAACGTTGACTTTTCACGATTGAGTTAAGCCAGAGATACGTTCCGTCCCAAATAAACCACAACGGCGTGACGTGTGGATTTCCATCTGCACCGACGGATGCCACTCGACACACTCGTTCAACTGAGAGATATGCATCGCGCTCTTCGGGTGTCATTGAAATTGCCACACTGCGCTTTTGCGCTTTCAAATCGCTCATTGCTAGCGACCCTTCCACTCTGGTGCACGTTTTTCAAAAAAGGCAGCATGGCCTTCCTTCATGTCTTCTGACTGGAGAATTGCATCGATTGCAGTTTGGGTTGCTTCCCACCCCGCAGCATCGTCATCTTTAAGTTGAGAGTTGATCGCCGTCAACGTTTGTTGAATTGAATAGGGCGATGCTTGGCAAATTTTTTCCGCCATGGCGATCGCCGCAGCAAGCGCCTGTTCTGGTGGCGTGACTTCTGCAACCAAGCCAAGCTCAAAAGCACGCTCAGCGTCAAGAATCAATCCAGCAATCAGCATTTGTCGAGCAACGTTGATTGGCAACGCACGCATTGCCCGAAAGAGCGCGCCTGAAGTCGCAATAACTCCGCGCTGAACTTCTGGAAGGCCGAACCTCGCGGTCGTTGACGAAACAATGAGATCGCAAGCAAGCGCGACTTCAAAACCGCCGCCTAGCGCATTGCCTTCCACTGCTGCGATGAGCGGCTTCTTTCGGTCGCGCCGGATGAGACCGTATTCGCCGCCACGCTCTGTACGACCCGCATCACGCGAACTGATGTCAGTGCCAGCGGAAAACATTGTTGAAGTACCTGTAAGCACGCCCGCCCAAAGTTCAGGATTGTCATCCAACTCATTTAGCGCGGCATCGATTCCAGCAGTGACTTCTGCATTGATCGCATTGCGCTTTTCGGGTCGATCAATGGTGACCACTAGCACTCGGCCATGAATCGCATGCTGCACAGTCACGAGCGCCACCTTATGACGCACCTGCCTGTGAATTGCGACAAATGAAGGATTCGATGACAAATCTCGCAACGATCGGTATCGTCCAACTGCTTGAACTATTGGAGGGGTGCGATGGCTGAGCTCGACCAGCTTCGCACTCGAGTGCGTGCATTTTTGGCACAGGAAATTGCCACTGGTGGCTTTACACCGCATTGCGATCCTTGGCTGATTGGTTTTAATCGAGAATTCAGCCTGCGTCTTGGTGCCGCTGGACTCCTTGGACTCATGCTCCCGACCCAATATGGCGGCGGCAGTGGCACCATGGCCGATCGCCTCATCGTGAGTGAAGAGTTACTTGCCGCAGGTGCGCCCGTCACAGCTCACTGGTTCGCTGAGCGTCAATTCGCACCCTCGGTACTTCGTCATGGCACATCAGAACAGAAAGATGAATGGCTTCCACGCGTCATCCGCGGAGAAATCTGCATTGCTGTGGGCTTGAGCGAACCCGATGCCGGTTCCGACTTAGCAGCGGTGCGCACGAAAGCCGAACGCACCGACGGTGGCTGGTTTATTTCTGGCACCAAAATCTGGACAAGCGGCGCACACCTTGCAGATGCGATCGTGGTCTTAGCCCGTATAAGCGGCGAGAAACATGAAGGACTCAGCCAATTCATTGTTCGACTTCCCAATAGCGACGTAAGTATTCGCGGGATCAACATGGTCAGTGGTGATCGTCATTTCAATGAAGTTCACTTCGAATCTACATTCGTTCCTGATGCCGATGTTCTAGGAGAAATTGGCCAGGGCTGGAAACAAGCAATGGAAGAACTCGCCTACGAACGCGTAGGACCTGAACGTTACCTTTCCACGCTGCCACTCTTGCAGGAACTAATTTCAGGTCTCGGAGAGAATCCTGAATCTAGCGCCGCACTCGGTGCAGTCCTCGCAGATATTCGAACCTTTCGCACGATTAATCAACGAGTCATTGAACATCTTGATTCGGGTAACACTGCAGCGATTGACATTCCCTTACTAAAAACCATCGGCACGAATTTCGAACAGTCGACGGTCCTCACGGCTCTCGCAATAGCGAACGATCCTTCGCGAACATCGGCGATTTCTGCCAAAGCTCAAGAGTTACTTCGTGAGGCTCAGTACCAAGCACCAAGTTTTTCTATCCGCGGTGGAACCAATGAAGTGCTTCGCGGCATCGTGAGCAAAGGTCTACTGCGATGAGCGCGATGGATTGGCCCCTCACCCCTGAGCGGCGAACGGTGGCCGACTCAATTCAACACATGTGTAGCGATGCAGATGCACTCACATTGATGAGTGATGCAGGAATTCCTTGGATTGGAATTGATGAAGCATTAGGTGGGTCGGGCGGGGATCTTCAGGATGCAGCTACCGCGATTCGCTCAATTGCCATGCAGGCTCACAGCGCACCAATTGCTGAGGCCCTGGTTGCCGGATCGGCTTTAGCTCAATGCGCGATGCAAATGCCGTCCGGTCTCCTGACTCCAGCATTCGCCGCTGACTCAACACTCGTGATCAACGATCCTTCAGGAAGCCCAACTCTGACAGGCATCATTCATGGGGTTCCCGCAGCTGACTGTGCGGAATTCATTGTTGTGCCTGCTGATAGATGGCTATGCCTTGTTCACACAGCCAACGCCTCCCTTGAGATTACTGACAACATTGCTCATGAACATCGCAGCAGTGTGACTTTCCAAGAAACGCCCGTTCACTCAATGGCGAAACTTCCCAGCGGCGTGTCACATCTTGATCTTTATGCTCAACTCGCATTCGCGCGAGCGATTCAACTTTCCGGAGCGCTCAATGCTGTTCGAGATTTGAGTATCGAATTTGCTAAGACTCGGGAACAGTTTGGCAAGCCGATCTCCAGTTTGCAGGTGATCGCGCATTACCTTGCGGAACTTGCCGAACTCGCACTCGTTGGTGAAGGCGCGATAGCGACTGCGCTTGAAGTACCAACAAGTCTCAATTTCGCCATCGCCAAGTCGGTTACCAGCCGGGCCGCAAGAGAAAGCTCACGCATTGCACATCAAATACATGGCGCCATGGGCATGAGCCAGGAATACGCATTAGGGAAATTCACGACGCGAATGTGGGCATGGGTGGAAGAAGCAGGGCGCCCAGAATTCTGGAACACCTACATTGGGCACACCTTCCTCAATCAATCGCACACTGATCTTTGGCTCAGCATTTCCGATGTAATAGAAGGTGAACGCACATGAGTGAAGAGGTCCTTTACGAGGTCAACGATGGCATTGCGCTGCTCACCTTGAATCGGCCACAACGCCGCAACTCCTTCACCCTTTCCATGATTCATCGCTGGGCAGATTTACTGATTGAAGCCAATACCGATGATGCCGTGCGAGTGATTGTCGTGACTGGTGCAGGTGGCGCTTTCTGCGCCGGCATTGATTTGGATGTGCTTGACACTATTGAACTCACAGCAAAAGCACGTCGGGATTTCCTCACTAATGAAGTTCATCGTGTGGCGCGAGCCGTTGAAGCGAGCGATAAACCCATCATTGCTGCAGTCGCAGGTGCAGCCGTTGGCGCTGGCATGGACATGGCGTTGATGTGCGATATTCGAATTGCGGCGCAGTCTGCAAGATTTGCCGAGTCCTACGTCAATCTCGGGCTCGTACCTGGAGACGGTGGTGGGTATTACCTTCCTCGACTCGTGGGTACCGCGAAAGCACTTGAACTCTTACTGACCGGCGACACGCTCACCGGGCAACAAGCCGCAGAGCTCGGAATTGCCAATCACGTTGTTACAGACGATGCGCTTATGGATACGACCAGGAATCTTGCAGCCAAGATCGCCGCCAAACCACCCATTGCCGTCAGATTGATTCGTCATACCGTCTATGAATCACAGCGCACAGACTTGGCAACTGCCCTTGACCTTGTAGCCAACCACATGGGTGTCGCAATGTTGACTCAAGACCATCAAGAAGCACTCGCAGCCTTCAGAGAAAAGCGTCCAGGCAACTTTCAAGGAAAATAGCGGCGCGCACTGGCGCTCATTCCTTACACAACCCTGACATTTCTCGGTTTACCGAGGGACCTTCAGAGGAAACCTTCAAGTAACGGCATCAGCCGAACTTAGGAGGAACCACCATGAAATCAGTATTGATGAGTGGTGCCGCATGCGCAGCGATAGTCGCTCTCTTTGGCACCACACCAGCCTTTGCCGCCACGGTTGCCCAAGAGCCGGCCCCCACAGTTATTGCAGTTGCAGCCCCGCGCGCCACACTCACGATCCTGGCGAATCGCATCAATGGAATTACGGTCACTGGCCACAACGGCGGTGTAATTACAGCGAAAGCGGCAGGTCACGTCACTAAGAGCACGCGGGTTTCAGTGAACACTCCTGCAGTGATCGACCGACTCGATGCGGGTACGAGATATCAAGTTCTACTCAACAACAAACGCATTGGTTTTGCCAATGTGGTCGGGCAGGTGGGTGCAACGCAGCAGCTGACTGTTGAGACGACTGATCAAGTTAATGAAGTGAGCCTGACCTGGAAACATGTCGTGAATAAAGGTGAAGGCGTTCCTGTGTCATTCACTGCTGCCGCGACGATAGGCAATTCTCGCGTTCCCGTTTCTAAAGTCGTCACCACTGATACGCACGCAATACTCAAAGGATTAAGTAAGACCGAGCGCTATACCTTTACTGTGACTGCGAGTAACTCAGCTTCAACTGGACGTGCATCAATTGCCGCTATGCAGCAAACCCTTGCTCAAATTTCAGGATCATTTGCAGAACCTGTCGCCGCACCAATAACGACCGTTCAGATTGCAGCCCCTGAACCAGTACCGGCTCCCGCACCCGCACCCGCACCGGCACCCGCACCGGAACCGGCCACGAGAACCATCTATGTGTGCCCTGATGGTTACACCGATGCAGGCGCACTATGTCAAAAGCTCTTGGCTTACACCTTCCACGATGTCACCACCACGAGTGCGTACACCTATCACCAGCAATTCGTGCAGACCGGATCGCACATTTCGTTTTCTACAGATGGGAGCAATGGTGGAACCTACTACGCAAAGGATGCTTGGAATTCCTCAGACGGCAGCGCCGAGGGATATTACGCAGTCATTCCGGATGGATACAACATCACTGTCAAAGACGCCCCACCAACCGGCTTCACGGATGACGGTGCGAAATACACCAAGACAGACAAGGTGAAGGACAACCTCCCATCTGGCTACACCGACAACGGAACCAGCTGGGTTACCACAACGGCAAAGATCGCCAAGGTAGTTCCTGCTTAATGGTTCGAGTGCGTGGATCGTTAATCATCACCGATCCACGCACTCTCATCTATGGTGGTGGGATGCGCCCACATCTGTTGAATGCATCTGAAGTTGAAGCACAGATTGATCAATTGCCTGAGTGGGAAAGCCATGGAACATCCATCTCGCGCACATTCACCGGCACTTCGTTCACGCAAGTCATCGATTGGGTTATCGCAATTGCGGCTGTTGCCGAGCAAATGGACCATCACCCAGATCTTGATATTCGATGGACGAAACTCACCATCGCACTCACCACACACGATCGCGCAGGTTTAACTCAGTTGGACTTCGATCAAGCTGCAGTAATTAATCAGATCTGCACGTAACTAGCCTCGAGCAGCTGCTTCTAAGCCAGAAATCTCGAACTTGGTCATCTTGAGCATGGCTTCTTGAACTCGCCCAGCGATACCTGAGTCACTATTACTTAAGTACTCGAACAACACAGATGGCACGATTTGCCAGGTCACACCGAAACGATCTGTAACCCAACCGCACTGCATGGGTTCTCCGCCTTCAATTAGTGCAGACCACAGGCGATCGATTTCTTCCTGTGATTCGCAAGTAACCATCCACGACGTCGCTGGAGTGAGAGCGTAGTGAGGGCCACCATTTATGGCCGTGAACGATTGACTTCCAATGGAAAACGACACAGAAAATACTGGACCATCATCACCTGCACGGTGAACACTTAGCACCTTTGCATCATCAAAGAGTGATACATAGAACTCCATTGCCACTTCTGCAGAATGCTCAAACCAGAGAAACGGAGTTATGTTGGTCATTTCCGTAACGCTACCCCTTGAGCGAGCGAGGCCGAAACAAAGACTCTTGCATAAGTTTGGCAACCATGGCTCCGCTGGCGTCAAACATCTCTCCCGAATACAAGCCTCGCCCATCATTAAGCGACTCACCTTGAAGTTGCATAAACATCCATGAATCCGCCTTAACCGGGCGCAAGAACCAAATCGCGTGATCCAAACTACTGAGTGCAACATCGTCGCGGCGTGGCACAAGTGTGAAAAGGCCGGTGAACATGTCAGAGATATACGTAACAACACACGCATGCAACAACGGATCATCGCCAAGATCAACAGAGGATTTGGTCCATACCTGACGAATCATGTCGCCGTCACTCGTTCCCGTGGGCTCCTGAAAATCAATGTCGCAGGTGCGCATATCGAGCACTTTCAAATCAGCTTCGTGCGGCTTTGGGAACGCGGGCAATGTTGAACCTTGGGCATCTGGTCCGTGTTCGCTCACATGGAAGGACGCGCTCATAATCAAAATCTCGCGGCCTTCTTGCATTGCACTTACCGTGCGAGCCGAATATGAACGACCGTCGCGATCGCGATGGACGTAATAATCTACTGGTTTTAGCGGATCACCTGCACGTAAGAAATAACAGTGCATTGAATGCGGGGTGCGGTCTTTCTCAACTGTCAATCCTGCAGCGCGCAATGCTTGAGCTGCGACTTGACCGCCATAGAGGTTCATCGGATCGGCGAACACCGTTGCTGCACGAAAAACATCACGCGCTGGCTCTTCGAGCGAAAGCAAATCAAGAAGCGCAGGCTTTTGGATTTCCATGGTGGCCTTTCAACAGCAGTTCGGCACTCATGTGAGCATTCCGATTCATTTCAGGCTATCAAGAATCTCGATTAGATATAGACCAACGAATGTGGGCTACCTCCTATCGGAAGTAGCCCACATTCGTTGATTAATGCAACTACGCCTTATTGATTGCCTGGCCCGTTGCCTTGTTGATCCAAGGAGCACACGTTGCGGCCTTGTCAGCAACGAGCTGGCCACTCTTCACAACACTGAACCACAAGCACCTTGGTGGGTTACCAAGTGGCGTGAGGCCTGGTGCGTAAGTGATGTACTCAGGGAGCATGCCACCAGCGTTGTAGTGATCAACGGTACGCAAACCATTGACAAATGAATCGCGAGTTGGGCATTTGCCTGCCTTCTTAAGCCCCATGATGAATTCATCAGCGACAATCCAGCCCACCGGTGCGGTCGCACCATAAGGGTTGAAGCCAGCACGAAGCATTGCGCTATTGAAGGTCTTCATCGCACGAACATTTGCCGTTGGTGGAACTGCCCCGTAGGTGGCACCGATAACACCTTCAAGTGACGCGGCATTCTTTGCGGCAATCGTTGGATCAGCAAGCGGGTTGATGAGTTGGACCTTGATGTTGGTAGCGCCCTGCTGCTTAATGGCGTTAGTGATCGAGATGCCACCATCAACAGACACCTGCTCGAATACACCATTTGCAGTTGAGTTCTTGAGGCGCAGAGCGGTTGAAGTTGCATCGTAGGCACCAACAGGAAGGTCAGTGAGCTTCAAGGCCTGCGTAGCTCCCATAGATGGAATGACAGCCCATTGAGCATTGGCAGATGCAATACCGCCTGCTGAAGCATGCGACAGCACCGCGATGTTGGTTGCGCCGCCATCCTTCAAACGCTGAATCGTTGCGCCTGATTCGTAATCGTTGTTCCACACACCTGTTGCACCGAAGACGTTGCGGTAGATGCCGTACGCCAAGTTACTGCGAAGGCCAGTAACAGGAACGTTACGGCTCACAAGGAGGGGGTACATCGTGTCAACGAGGCTTGCCACGGTGAAACCGAAGACATTGTCTTGATCAAGTGCCTTATTAGTGAGGTTGGTCTGAATGGCACCACTGCTCATGTCGTCATAGGTTTCCGTGACGAGCTTGCGACCGTTGACGCCACCCTTTGCGTTTTCTTGGTCAAAGCGCAGACGAACTGCCTTATCAAAGCCCGCGAAAGTAGACCCGTAAACACCGGTAAGGCCTGACATGATGCCCACCTTGATGGTGCCATTTTCAACACCAGGCGTTGGAGCACAGGTAACTGGCTTGGCAGGCGCTGCCGTTGCCGGCATCCCAACAGCTGCTACCAGCATCGAGGCACTTAGGCCACCCACAATGAGACCCGCAGTGATGCGTCCTCGCTTGGAAGAAATAGACATGCAAACCCTCCCGTTAATTCAGAGCGCTACCTGCGCCTGAGGAGCTTGCTGAATCAATGTGATCCAGACCACTTATATTGGAGAGTAGGGAATAGATTTGTGCTTCGCAACCAATTTATAAAAACGTTATAAATAGGTCCATTCAGTGGGATTTGCCTTACTTGCTGGCAATTCGCTCGACCTGACTGCGAATGCCTGCCCGCACGGTTTCATCCATCCATGCAGCGGCAACGTCCTTGGCAACATTGCCACCGATATTGGCGATGCATTGTTCAGTGGGTGCATGCAACGTTGATTTCACGAGGGCATAACTGATTGCTGGAATGTTTTTCAGCTCTAAAGCATTCGCGTGAGCGGATGTAAGAAGGCCCTCTGGTGCGACAACTTCATCAACAAAGCCTGCCGCTAAGGCTTCATCAATTTTCACTGCACGAGCACCCAACAGATGCATGCGCAATCCAGTGCCCATCACGTAACGAGCGACTTCAAGAAGCGCAGGAGGAAATGCCACGCCAACACTGAGTTCTGGGAGTCCAATAACTCCGGCCGCCATCATGCGGTAGTCGGTGGCAAAAGCAAGAAGTGCCCCACCTGCAATGGCTGCTCCTTCAACTGCAGCAACGACGGGTGCGGGATGGCGAAAGATCGCAAGTGTTGCATCTGTAAGTTCTTGAAGCAGCGCATCTGAGTAGTCGGCGCCTTCATCGAGTAGGCGACGCATATCTAGACCAGCAGAGAATGCGCGCCCATTTCCAGTCAGTACTACAACTTCATCTGGCGCAAGCCCGCTGAACACCGCATGAACTTCGGTAAGAAGTTCTAGATCAAGTGCATTGACCTTGCCGTGTTGCATAGAGACCAATGTGATCCCGCTATCGCGGGTTACTTGAACGCTTGAAGTCATCACAGTTCCTGTCAGAATCGAATTGCCTTGTACTCAAGATATTCCTCAAGGCCATACTTCCCAAGTTCCCGGCCTATGCCGGATTTCTTGTAGCCCCCAAAAGGTGCGTGGGCATTGAACGCTCCGTTATTAATCTGGACCTGCCCAGTACGCATTTTGCGGGCAAAGGCAACACCCTTAGCTTCATCCGCAGTCCAGACCGCACCAGATAATCCGTAATCAGAGTCGTTCGCAACTCGCAGCGCTTCTTCCTCATCTTCAACGGGAATCACGACGAGCACTGGCCCAAATATTTCCTCTTGCGCGACCTTCATCTTTGATTTCACATCCGTGAAAATCGTTGGCGTTACGTAGAAACCATCACGATCTGGTGCCACCGCGCTTCCAGCAAGAAGACGGGCACCTTCGGCGATACCTGCTTCGATGTAGTGCAACACACGATCTTGCTGAACGGCAGATGCGACAGGCCCTACGCGTGTTCCAGGATCTAGCGGATCGCCAATTGCAAATTTTGCGACTGCGGTTTCTAGGAGCGCTTCAATTTCTTGTAGTTGAGACTTGAGAACAATCAAGCGGGTCAGTGCAGAACAGACTTGACCAGAATTTAAGTAACACCCACCCAACGTGCTTGATACTGCGCGGCCAAGGTCAGCGTCAGCCAAGATCACAGAAGCCGACTTCCCACCAAGTTCCAATGCAACTTTCTTCACGTCTTTTGCGGCCAGCGTCGAGACGCGCACACCTGCAGCGGTTGATCCCGTGAAACTCACCATGTCCACCATTGGGTGCGATGCAAGCGCTTCGCCAACTTCCGCACCGACTCCGCACACTAAATTTGCAACTCCAGCTGGTAGTCCAGCTTGATGAATCACTTCGAAGAGTGCGATTGATGACAACGTGGTGAGTTCTGCAGGCTTCACCACGATCGTGCATCCGGTCGCTAACGCCGGAGCAAGTTTTGCAACTACCTGATGCAGCGGAAAGTTCCATGGGGTAATAGCACCGACAACGCCGATGGGTTCTTTCACTGCAAGGAAATTTTCACTGCGCTCTTCAAGGACGAGTGCATCCATTGCATCAGCGGTAGAGCGCAATACATCTAGAGCCAAGCCAACCTGCACTGCTTTTGCGATACCAATGGTGGTGCCCACCTCTTTTGCAGCGAGCTCAGCGAACTCATCAGTGCGAGCTTCGATGCCATCGGCAATTGCACGCAAGAACCCAGTGCGAACAGAAGTGGGTTGCTCGCTCCAAGTCGTAAAGGCCAGCGATGCTGCCTGTACGGCTTGATCAATATCCGCGGCCGCGCCTGCCTGCACCTGCCCCATTGGAGCACCATCAATAGAACTCACCAATTCCAGCGCGGTGGATCCGGTACCAGCGCAGGGATGGCCATTGATGTAGTTGGCAGCAAGGGACATTTCGTACTCCTTATGAACGTGGCGCAGCAGGGAGCTAAGTCTCACGAGTTGCAGTCGGCTATGAAGGAGAAATATGAAATTCACCCCTTGACCGGTAACTAGCATGCTAGTAGGTTGCGATTCTCGACGAGATAAAGAGGTTACCCATGCCGCTAGCAATCTGCGCAATGGCACACACCCCACTAATGAACTTCAATGAACCTGGCCCTGGCGTGCGCGCTGAAGTTGAAGCTGTCTTTGCTGACGCACGCGCCAAGATTTCCCAATTCAATCCCGATGTCGTCGTGATGTTTGCTCCCGATCACTACAACGGCTTGCTCTACGACATGATGCCGCCGTTTTGTGTGGGCTTCCAAGCACGCTCATTCGGTGACTACGGCACACTCTCTGGTCCACTGAATGTTGACCGCGAATTAGGCGAAGCAATTGTCGCTGAACTCTTCGCATCCGACATCGACATTGCCTACAGCGAGCGCCTACTCGTTGATCATGGAGTTGCGCAATCACTGGAGTTACTCCTGGGATCCCTCGATGCCAAGCCAATCGTTCCCATCATCATCAACTCTGTTGCAGAACCAATGGGCCCACCGCGTCGTTCAATCGCGTTGGGTGAAGCAGTGGGAAGAGCCATTGCACACCTCGATAAGAAGGTGCTGCTGATTGCATCAGGGGGTCTTTCCCATGACCCACCTGTTCCACGTCTGTCTGAAGTGCCACCTGAAGTCCAAGAGCGACTCATCGCTGGCAGAAATCGCCCAGCTGACGCACAAGCAGCACATGAAGCACGCGTGATTGCAACAGGTCTTGAATTTGCTGCTGGCCGCGCGAACATCATGCCGCTGAATCCACAGTGGGATACCGACCTCATGCGCATCTTGACCTCCGGTGATCTTTCACCGATTCATACATGGACCACTGAATGGATGACCGAACAAGGCGGACACTCAGGTCACGAAGTGCGTTGCTGGATCGCTGCGTACGCGGCACTCGGTGTCGCCGGCACATACGACACTTCCCTTTCCTATTACCGAGCTATTGATGAATGGGTTGCCGGCTTTGGCATCGCATTCGCACAAACGGCCTAACTCCTCAACAACACAAGGAAATAAACATGACTTACGAAACAGACGTCCTCGTTGTGGGTTCCGGGCCTACCGGTATGACCACCGCACTCGCCTTAGCTACGTACGGCGTCAAGGTGCATGTGGTTTCAAAGTGGAACTGGCTGGCGAATACGCCACGCGCTCACATCACCAACCAGCGTGCAGCGGAAGTGCTGCGCGATCTCGGTGTCGAAGAAGAAGTAACGAAATACGCAGTGCCATGGGAGCTCATGGGCGACACCTTGTTCACCACAAGCCTTGCCGGTGAAGAAGTTGCACGACTTCGCACATGGGGCACTGGCCCAGATCGCGCTACCAACTACCTACAGGCAAGCCCATGCACACTCCTTGACGTGCCACAAAACATCGTCGAACCAATCTTGGTGAACAACGCGGCTAAGCGTGGTGCCAACATCAGCATGAACACTGAATACGTGTCACATGTACAGGATGCTGATGGCGTTACAACAACGCTCCGCGAACGTCTCACTGGCCGCGAATATGAAATCCGCTCGAAGTATCTCGTCGGTGCTGACGGTGCACAATCCAAAATTGTTGAAGATCTTGATTTGCCATTCGAAGGTCACTTGGCTCGAGCCGGCACGCTTTACACCTTGTTTCATGCAGATCTTTCAAAGTACGTAGAACATCGTCCAAGTATTTTGTACTGGGTGATGACTCCAGAAGCTGACTTCGGCGAAATTGGCATGGGCTTGTTGCGCACGGTGCGACCTTGGAACGAATGGATTGCTGGCTGGGGCTTTGACATGAACAAGGTCGAAGAAGTGAAGGAAGCAAATAACCTGCACAGCGGCCCTGTTCAATTCACTGCACCTGATGCAGATGTTGAAACGGTCACGCGCAAAATTCGTGCACTTGTTGGCGATCCAGATCTCGAGATTGATGTGAAGTGGTCCTCAACTTGGTTTGTGAACCAGTCACACGCAACGAATTTCCAAAAAGGGCGGGTGCTCTGCGGAGGTGACGCCGTTCACCGCCATCCACCATCAGGTGGCCTTGGTTCAAACACCTGCATCAGCGATGGTTTCAACCTGGCTTGGAAACTCGCGTATGTGATCAATGGTTATGCGGGATCAGGACTCCTTGAGTCGTACAGCCAAGAGCGCGTTCCCGTTGGTGAACAAATCGTGACACGTGCCAATAAGTCTCGCCATACCTATGCGCCCTTGCGCGAAGCCTTTGCTGCTCCAGAAGCAGCTGATCGAATTCAAGGCGGTCTGGACAAGTTGGCTGATCCAACCCCTGAAGGCGCTCAAGCACGCGCGGCACTTCGAGATGCAGTTGAGTTGCGTAACTATGAATTCAATGCGCTTGGTGTTGAAGTGAATCATCGCTACGAATCCAACGCAGTGATCGCAGATGGGACGGTCGAAACGTGGGAACGAGATCCTGAACTTTTCTACCAAGCTTCCACTCGCCCAGGCGCAAAGATTCCACACGCATGGCTAGTCGATAAAGCAGGACTTCGCGTTTCAACGATGGATGTTGTCGGCAAGGGCAAGCTTTCGCTCGTCACTGGTCTTGCTGGCAAAGCGTGGGCTGATGCAGTGAACGCGCTGAATCTGCCATTCCTGCAAGCCGTGGTCATCGATTCACCAAATGCGCGTGATCTTTACGGTGACTGGGCTCGCATTCGCGAAATCAGTGAAGCTGGCGCACTATTGGTACGCCCAGATGGCTTCATTGCTTGGCGACAAATGAGCGACGTCACTGATCAAGCTGAGGCAACCAAGCAACTCACGGCTGCTGTGAACGCTGTGCTCAGTAAGTAATTCGCAAACGCCACACAGCGGCCTGCATCTACTCGTGATGAGTGATGTGGGCCGTTGTTGCGATATGAGTATGAGTAAGCGAGCGTGCGCGTTCCGCATCGCCAACAGCCAACGCATCAATGATGTGTTCGTGATCATCATGTCGATCATTGAGGGCGCCACTTAACGCGCCTGGAACTCCGGTTGTGTTGATCAGAAAATCAGAGAGATCATGCATGCGTTGAGATAACTCGGTCATGATCCGCGAATTGGCCATCGCATAGATAGTTGCGTGGAACTGACGGTTCAGTCCGAGATACGCCTGCGACCGCTGAGCACTATCCGTGAGCGTGCGTAGCGCAGCAATTTCACCAGAAATGCGTCGCAACTCATCTAGTTGCTCCGTTGTAGCTCGCACTGCGGCAGCGGCCGCAATTGATCCTTCAATGCCGCCAAACATGCTGAAGAAGTCTGCGATTTCTGTGGCGGTGTAGCTTGCGACCTGACAACCAACCTGCGGAATGATCTCAACTAGGCCATCAGCATTGAGCATGCGCAGCGCATCCATGACTGGTTGCTTACTGACACCGTATTCGCCTTTGAGGGTTTCCACTCGAATCCAAGAGTGCGGTGCAAATTCACCGCTAACTAACCGGGCCTTCAAGAGTTCATATACCTGAGCTGACATTCGCCCAGATGGTCGATGGGCCTGCTGACTCATCGAAGGAACACTCACCTTCACAATCTATCTGGTCACTCATTGAGCAAGCAGGATTCGCTCCACAATAGGCTCACTCTTCTTCACAACGCATTGGAGTACTCATGCCTGGTCCGCTCACTGGAATTCGCATTGTTGAACTTGCTGGTCTTGGTCCAGTGCCGTTCGCGGTCAACATGCTGGCCAATATGGGTGCCGAAGTTGTGCGCATCTCGCGTCCGCCAACAAATCCTGCAGCCCTCACTGGTTGGTCTCCGTTCTTAGGCACCGAGGTCTTTGCAGATCTCAAGAATCCTGACGATGTCGCCATGGTGCTCGAACTTGTTGAGTCCGCTGACGTATTCCTTGAAGGAATGCGACCGGGAGTCACAGAGCGCCTAGGGCTTGGACCTGACGTCTGCCTTGATCGCAATTCTCGACTGATTTATGGACGCATGACGGGCTGGGGCCAAGAAGGCCCGATGGCCAAGATGGCAGGCCATGACATCAACTACATCAGTCTGACTGGTGTGCTGCATTCCATTGGGCCCAAGGAAGCGCCCGTTCCGCCGATGAGTTTCATTGGTGATTACGGCGGCGGTTCCCTCTTTCTTATTGTCGGCATCTTGACCGCACTCTTTGAGCGAACCACCACGGGCAAGGGTCAGGTTATTGATGCAGCAGTGGTCGACGGCGCAAGTGTGCTGATGCAGCCATTCTTGGAAATGTCCAATGGTGGTGCATTTTCAACGGAGCGTGAATCAAACTCACTTGACGGTGGCGCGCCGTACTACCGCGTTTATGAATGTCGTGATGGAAAGTTCATGGCTGTCGGCGCGATGGAACCGCAGTTTTATGCAGCATTTATCAATGTGATCGGCCTAGATGAATCCACGTTGCTTGATCGTGATGACAAAGCGAACTGGCCAGCTCTTCGCGAACAATTTGCTGCGATCTTTCTGACCGACGATCGCGACAACTGGACAGTGCGTTTTGAAGGAATTGATGCGTGCGTCACTCCCGTGCTTACGCACCTTGAAGCACCAGATCATCCACACATGAAGGCTCGCAACACGATTACGCGACGCAATGGTGATTTGAAGGCAGCTCCAGCACCACGGCTCTCGTCGCATCCGATTGATTTCGATGAACAGCGCAGCGGAACAAAGTCCACACTTGCTGAAGTAGTGCAGAGCTGGAAGTAGTTACTTGGGCAGCCCGATTACCGCATCATCGATTGGGCTGCGTTCGGTGCGAAAGCTGTTCGCGGGATTGCTCTCGTCTGCATATCCAAAGGACACCGCACACACGATGCGTTGCTCGTCATCAAGATTAAAATAGTTGCGCACGACTGGGGAATATCTCGCTATTGATGCTTGCGCAATAGTTCCCAACCCGAAACTCGTAGCGATCAACATCAGTGTTGAGACATAGCCACCTGCATCGACGAGGGCGTAATCATTGAGGGTCTTGGGGACCGAAATGATTGCAACGTGTGGTGCGCCAAAGAATTCATAGTTCAAGGCTGATTGCCGAGTGCGCCCATCAAGGTCGTCACGCGCCAATCCAACAGCTTCAAACAGTGCCTTGCCCGATAACTTGCGACGCTGCCCAAATTCACCTGGGTAATCAGCAGGAAAACTCAGATCCGGCTTGCCTGCTGGATCACTTGATGCCTGAGCTTTCAACAAAGCCGCAAATTCCGCACTGGCTGGGCCGGAAAGTAAGTTCACCTGCCATGGCTGGGTGTTGCACCACGAAGGGGTGTGCTGGGCCAAGGTGAAGATGTCGCGAATCTGCTCTGCTGGCACTTCCGTGGGCAGAAAGGCGCGGCAACTATGTCGCGCTGCCACCGTCTGGCCAACGGCTTCAGCCTGGTCATTTGGGAAATACATCTATCCTCATTTTCGATAAATCACCCAAGAAAATACTTTTGGGATATCGTCCCTTTAGACTAATCCATGTCGAAAGGTTGGGTGCGATGTCGACGGCACTTGAGGGTATTCGCGTACTTGAAGTAGGCGGAGCAGCCGATTTTGCCGTGCCCTATGCCGGACTCTTGCTCGCAGATCTTGGCGCTGACGTCATTTTGGTAGAAGACCACCACGGACATCCCCTTCGCGCAGGGCACCCCGCGCTTCCAATCGATCCCGCTGTCCATGGCGCAGTCTTCGACTTTCTCAATACCGGCAAACGCAGTGTCGCCATTGATTACTCAACACCTGGAAATGTTGAGTTTGCCGCCCTTGTCGCCAGTGCTCACATCATTTTGACCACCTTGCAGCCTGATGAGTTCGCTGCCCTCAATCTCGCGATTCCAAACAACCAACCACTCGCAATCGTGCATGTCACCCCATGGGGATCAACAGGCCCGTACCGCGATCGCCCCGCGACCTCATTGATTGTGCAAGCTGCAGCTGGATGGGTGACGAGCCGCAAAGAAGTGGTGATGGAACCTGTTCAAGTTGGCGGCCAGATGCATGAATGGGCAACCGGTGCCTACATTTCAGTAGGTGCACTGACTGCACATCGCGCTGCACATCAACAGCAACAATCCATCACCGTTGATTTCTCTGAGTTTGAAGCAACACACTCAATGCTTTGTTACGACCGCTTGCGTTACGACGCTCGCGGTGAGCTTGGCGTGCCACGTGATCGCATTTTGATTTCGCCTTTTGGTATTCGTCGATGTGCTGATGGTTGGGTTGGCATCAACACATTGACACAAGCGCAGTGGGAAGATGCCTGCCGCATGACCGGCCTTGAGGATTACTACGGATTCATGCAAGAAATGAATCGCGGTGAAGGACCACTTGATGAGTTCAGTGCCAAGGTCGATGCCTTCCTTGCGGACAAAACAGTCAATGAACTTGTGACGCTCGGCCAAAGCATGCGCGTGCCAACGATTCCAGTCACCCAAGGCAAAGAAATGTTTGCACTCGCGCAATGGCAGGAACGTCCATTCTTTTATGAAGTGGACGGCGAAAACCAGAAGTACCAAGTGCCCGGACCACCGTGGCGCTTATCAGTAACACCCGCACGCCAAAGCACATCGGCAGGTCAGCGATGAACCAGCCATTGCCATTCGCTGGCATTCGAGTGATTGAATTTGCGCACTTCTGGTCTGTTCCCTACGGAACTATGTTCCTTGCTTCTCAAGGTGCCGACGTAGTCAAGGTTGAAAGTGTGCAGCGCCCTGACGTATGGCGCGCAAACCACACTGCACCAATCCTGGGTGATCGTTGGATGGATCGCGGATTGCTTTGGCAAGCCACGAACCTTGATAAGCGCGACATCACTCTCGATGCCGCAAGTGATGAAGGCCGTGCATTGCTCAAACAGCTGTGCACTGGTGCCGACATCTTTATCGAGAACTACGCCTCACATGTGGTTGAAAAACAAGGGCTTTCATATGAAGACCTCAAAGCCATCAACCCAGGCATCATCATGGTTCGCGCTCCAAGCTTTGGCAATGAAGGCCCATGGAAAAGTTACGTTGGTTGGGGCGATGTCTTCGAGCAGGTCTCTGGCTTTGCGACAGTGACCGGGTATCCAGATAGTCGCCCACAAACTCCTGGTGGCTACATGGATCCCATCGTGGCGATGCACTTAACAACTGCAATCATTGCTGCACTGGAATATCGCGATCGCACGGGTTTTGGTCAACTCATTGAAGTGCCACAAAGCGAAGTCGGCATGGCGATGGCTGGCGCGATTTTGATTGCCGACCAGTTTGGTTACCCCCCAACTCGCCCCGGCAACCGCGCACCTGGTTTTGCTCCACAGGGCGTGTATCGCACTGGAGATGCCGAGAAGACTTACATCGCACTATCCATTCGCAATGATCAAGAATGGGAAGCACTGATCGCCATCACTGGCGCACCGGCACTTGCAGCTCTTGCATCAGCAGGGCTTGACATTCGCCACGAGCACCACGATGCAATTGATGATGCAATTGTGCAATGGACCCTTGCACACACTGCCGATGAAATGCTCGCTCAGCTACAGGGCGCGGGTATTCCGGCATCGCGCTTGCTCAAACCTGTGGATTACAACATTGAGCCGCAACTTGTTGAACGCGAGTACTACCAGGAATTGGATCATCCACTTTCGGGCCCACGCTTATTCCCAACGTTCCCTATGCATTTCTCATACGAAACTGACCGCGCGATTCATAGCCGACCAGCACCAATGCTTGGGCAACACAATGAAGAAATCTTGCGTGGTGAACTTGGCGTGAGCGAATCTGATTATGAGGATTTGCTTGCCAAGAATGTGATTGGCACTGAACCACTAAAGGGCTGAGGCAGCGCTCTTTCCAGCGATGCGACCAAAACTGGCACATCCAGCAAGTGAGTTACCACTTCCTGCATAGACGTAACCCAGGAATCCACCGGTTGCTTCACCTGCGGCAAATAACCCAGGAATCGGATCACCATTGTGATCGACCACGCGCGCCTTGGCATCAATCATCGGGCCTGTGCCAGTAGCAGCAATCGTTGCTGGGCGGATTTCCTTGCCATAGAACGGCGCTTGCACAATCGGGCGTAAGAATTTGGCTTCTTTTCCAAATGCGTCAACGCCTTCAGCAGCTCCAGCGTTGTATTGCGCGATGGTGTGCTCGAGTTGCTCTACAGGAAGATTGAGAGCAAGAGCGAGTTCCGCAACGGAGTCGGCTTTGGTGATCGCACCTTTCTCGATCATTTCTTCCATCATCGGCACGTTCCAACTCGCACTGCGACGCTTACCAAAGGCTGGCACAACCTGCTTATAGGCAGGCATCTCATTTTCAGGATCAACATGAAGGGCCTGATCATCAAAGATGATGAAACCCTTGTTGTCGTTCAGTGAGAACGCGCGATCGACAGCGCCATATGGAGACGACTCATCAACAAAACGTGAACCTTGTGCGTTCACCATGATCTGCCAACCTGGAATATACGGCTCTTGTGCATTTACGAAATTGGGATGTGGCAATCGAAGACCACGATCGAAACCACTGATGCGTGCATTGGCTTGTTCAGCAAAATCGATTGCGTCACCTTGGGCACCATCGGCACCCATGTACCAAAGCCAGTCGCCAGCTGATGTTGCATTTGGCCACCACTTGGCAACCTTTTCCGGATTAGCCCCATAGCCACCTGAAGCAAGGATCACTGAACGCGCAAAAACTTCATCCTCGCCAACCATCGCACCAACAACTGCGCCATCGCGAATGATGAGGGACTTCACTGGCTGTCCAATTGCAATGTCAATTCCTAAAGACTTGGCTTTCGCAGCCAACACATTGACGATGCCTTGGCCCTTTTCTTTGGCCACAACTCCGCGAGGAATGTTTTCACTGCCACCGTAAATCACAAGATCATGGAACTCGACACCTTGCTCTTCCAGCCAATCAATTGCTGGCCCAGACTCTTCGGTGAACGCCTTGATTAATCCACCCGGGAGTTCCCATTGGGTCCATGCCATGTATTCGTTGAAGAAGTTCTTTGCAGAGTCTTCAATGCCGTGCTTGCGCTGCAGGCGAGTGTTCGCACCAAGGATCATGCCGTCACACAGGCGAGTGGATCCACCGACAACATCCTGAGATTCGGCAATGAGCACTTGCTCAGCACCTGACTGGCGGGCGGTAATTGCCGCGGTTAATCCAGCAAGGCCAGAGCCAACAACCAAGACGTCGATTGCATCTTCTTCGTGAGACATGACTTCCCTCATTTACCTGATCCAGCGATCAGCACTGCCTATTTCTACCAGCACGCTTTCCTTATCAGCGTGTGAATGGGCTTTTAGTCTGTCTCACTGATGAATTCATATGGGGTAATCCCAATGGATTCAATATCAATGCAATCTGGCAGCACGATGGTGCCATCAGCGACACGACTGGTGAGCGCATTGATCGCTGTTTCAAGGTCACCTTCGACGGTGTACAGAGCCGCACGTGACTGATCAACTGACGGACGACCACTTGGCCACACCAAGTGACTCTTCTTCCATCGCGATGCAGCGACATAACCTGGTATATCAAGCACCTCAGGCACATGCTGTTGCTCGTACCAAGCCTCAAACTCTGCTTCCTTGCCAGGAACTGGATTCGTTAGGACCAACAGCATGCTCTTGCTCATCTGGCACATCCCTTTCAAGGTCTCAACTACTGAGGACTTACTTGGTGACTCGTTTCTTCACTAAATCTGTGGTTTGCACATCCCAGGTTGCAGGGGTGACGCCTTCATCGCGCAGTTGATACTTCAGCACCCGCCCAACGCCATTTTTTGGCAATTCTTTGCGGAATTCAACGTACCGCGGAGTTGCAAATGAAGGAACCCGCTCACGACTCCAGTGCCATAACTCTTCATGGGTCAGGCTTGCGCCTTCAGCTAACACCACAACGACTTTGATGTCATCCTCACCAAGCTCACTTGGCAGGGCATGCACTGAGACTTCTCCGATGGCATCGTGAACCATGAAGGTTTTTTCCATTTCAAAGCCAGAGATGTTCTCTCCACCCTTGCGCATGTAATCTTTTTTACGATCGGTGAAGTAGATGTATCCCTCTTCGTCCATGCGCACCATGTCACCTGTGTGCATCCACAGATTGCGCCACACTTCAGCTGACTTTTCAGGTTGTTGCCAATATCCAGAGAACATCACATCTGGCTTACTTGGGCGAAAACACAGCTCACCTGGAGTTCCATAAGGAACTTCGCAGTCATGATCGTCAAGAACAATCACATCGAAATCATCATTGCGCTTGCCTGCAGAACCCTGCGGCGTATCAGCCAGGTACGGCACGCTCGTTCCGCAATACACCTCAGTTGAGCCGTACTGGTTGTTAGCAATGTACTTCACGCCAAAGCGGTCGTAGAAGGCTTGCTTTTGTGCCGGAGTGAACGGATTGCCGACAACAGCACGCACTTGCCCAAACGTGCGTTTCATTGCTTCATCTTCGGGAGCGGCAATGAGAATTGGAACCATCGAGGCCATGATCTTGGCAACTGTTGCGCCCGAGGTTTCGATTTCTGCCCAGAAGTTTGACGCTGAGAATTTCAATGAAATAGAAACCTTGCCGCCAACGATGATGGCGCCAAGAATTGCTTGCAAGCCACTGGTGTGAAAGAGCGGAAGTGGGGTCCACACAATGTCGTGAGATTCAAGGGCCACCAAGTTGGAGCCGGCTCGCGCAATATTGCACAAATAGTTGTGACTCATCATGCACGCTTTGGAAGGCCCTGTTGTGCCCGAGGTATACATCAAGGCGCCAATATCCGATGGAGAGTTTTCCACCACCTCAACGGTCGCCGACTCGCCCCAGTGATCGCTCAATGCTTGAACTGCAAATGGCGTTGCGGCGGTTTCAGAATATTCGCCATTTACCAACACCAATGACACGTCAGGAATGCCATCAGCAACCATCGCGATGCGCTCGAAATACTGAGCATCAACAACAACGAGTTTTGCCCCGCAGTCAGCAAGCGGGTGACGGAGGAACTCCCCTTTATTCGCAGTGTTGATCGGCACCCAAATCGCGCCGATTTTGTTCGCTGCAATCCAGGTCGCAACAGCCTGCACGCTGTTATCCAACATCGAAGCAACACGCTCGCCAGGCTGCACACCTAGCTTCAAGAATGATGAAGCTAGGTGTGAGCTCAGGCGATCAAAGTGCGCATAGGTGTAACTCTCACCGGAGAAATCAAGAAACACCGAATCAGGAACAGCAGCTAATGAACGCGCAAATGCAGCTGTGACGCAATCGCGAGTGCCAGTAGCCCAACCGTTACTGATATTTGACATGTCTCTTGTTCTCGAAGGTTTGGCGAATTACTTCTTCAACGTGCGAAGAGCGGTGTTCACGATGTCTTCAGGCTGGATGTGCCAGACCGCTTCCAACGATGGAGAGAACGGAATTGGAATATCCAAACCACCGATACGAGCGATTGGTGCAGCCAAAGTGCCCCATGTGCGCTGTGTGAGTTCCGCTGCAATTTCTGCACCAACACCACCGCGGCGGTGAGCTTCGTGGATCACGATGCCGTGACCAGTCTTCATCACCGATGCTGTCAATGTTGCCCAGTCAACAGGAACGATCGTGCGAAGGTCGATGACCTCAGCATTGATGCCGTGGTTGGCCTTCAACAGTTCAGCTGCCTTAAGCGTTGGCAACATTGAAGCGCTGTAAGAAATCAACGTGATGTCTGATCCCTCGGTGCGGATTGCAGCCTGACCAAATGGGATCAGGTATTCGCCTTCAGGAACGGGGTCCTTTTCTGCGTAAAGAGTCTTGTGCTCAATAAACATTGTTGGATCATCCATGCGAATGGCAGTAGCCATCAGGCCCTTTGCGTCAGCAGCAGTCGATGGCAAGGCAATTGCAAAGCCAGGGATGTGCATGAACAGTGCTTCAAGTGACTGACCGTGCTGAGCACCAACGCCGCCGCCTGCGCCCTGCTGGGTGCGGATGGTCATTGGCACACGGAAGTCGTCACCACTCATGAAGCGCTGCTTGCCAGCTTGGTTGAGAATCTGATCAGCAGCAACCAGCGAGAAGTCCATGAACATCAATTCGACGATCGGACGCTTGCCCACCATCGCTGCACCAATTGCAGCACCGACAAAGCCAGCTTCTGAAATTGGTGTATCCATGACTCGCTCAGCACCGAACTCTTCATATAGTCCCTTGGTCACCTTGTAGATGCCGCCGTAACTGCCAATGTCTTCGCCCATGATGAATACATCTGGGTCGCGCTGCATTTCAATTTGAATTGCTTCGCGAATTGCCTCGCGGTACGGAAGTTCGCGCGCGCTCATCGTGAGGTCTCCATCCATGCAGCAGCGCCGCGGTTGATCGTTGAAGGGTCAGGTAGTGGTGAAGCAAGTGCTTCTGCTTCTGCGGCATTGAGATCGGCCTCAACTTGTGCGCGAATTGCTGCGGTTTCCGCTGGTGTCTTTCCTGCAGCAATGAGGAGTGCTTCGCATGCTTCAATCGCGTCGCGGGACTTCCACTCTGCTTCTTCTTCACGCGTGCGGTAATCACACAAGTCACCTGGCATATGGCCGCAGTAGCGGTAGGTCATTGCTTCAATGAAGGTTGGGCCTTGGCCTGCACGTGCACGAGAAGCCGCTTGCGAAACAACATCAGCAACTGCGCCAACAGACATGCCGTCAACACGAACACCTGGCATGCCATAAGCAGAAGCGCGAATGCTGAGTTCGTCAACCTTCACTGCATCCTTGATTGGCGTCATTTCTGAGTACAAGTTGTTCTCGCATAGGAAGATCACGGGAAGATCCCACACTGCGGCAAGGTTCATCGCTTCGTGGAAAGCAGCTTGGTTGGTTGCACCATCGCCGAACACAACAACGGTCACTTCATCGTCGCCGTCCATCTTGGCGCGCAATGCAGTGCCGCAAGCGATCGGGAGGTTTGCCGCAACGATTGCGTTGCCTGGAATAACACCCAGTTCAGCGCTACCCATGTGCTTTGAACCACCACGACCATGGTTACTTCCAGCTTCGCGGCCAAGAAGTTCGGCGAAAAGGCTGAATGAAGTCATGCCCCAGGCCAGTGCGTAAGCGTGCCCGCGATAGGTAGGAGCAACGAGGTCTCCATCTTGCAACCCAAGTCGCGTACCAACGGCAACGGCTTCCTGGCCGATGCCAAGGTGCGTTGAACCCTTGAAATGCAACTTTGCATAGAGCTCCTGCGCGCGCTCTTCGAACCCACGGATGCGCAACATTTCTGCATACGCTTCTTCCAACTGCTGAGTACTCAGCGACATTCACTTCCTCCTACACGCCTTGCGGCTTGTACCTTGCTGAATGCAAGGTAGCGAACAAAAATTATGAAACGAATCAGCTTTCGTCAGCCCAAATATCAACGATTGGCACGTCAATTGGGCCTGATGTGTATTGATGAGCACGTGTCAATGTTTCTTCATCAACACCTGCGAGATATCCATCAATCAATTGATGGAATCGGCTAATGCGACCTTCGATTTGATGAGAGATGCTCGTGTATTCAAGACCTGGCGCTTTCAAACCGATTTGGATGTTTGGAATATTGCCAAAGTCTTGAACAGGAATAGCTGGCCACCGTGGATCATCGAGTGAAACCCATGTTGGCTCCTTCGGACATTCAGGTGCTTCGCCTTCAGGGAACAGCGTCATGGAACGCATTTCGAAAATCATTGTGTCCGGTGTCAACGGGCGGAAGCGGTACGAGGTTGAGTTACCGAAGTACGGAAGTGTGAAGTAGTTCGGGAACGACGGATTCACTGTTGGGCGATTGCCCGCGGCTTCAAGTGCATTGAGATCGGCAATTGGCATACCTAGTGATCGATTCCATTCAACGATTGCATCGTTGAGTTGGCGGCGGTATTCAGGAATTGCTTCCTCAACATTTTCAGGGAGATTGGCCCGCATGCCTGCCGCAATAGTGAGGTCCTTCTCAAGAATCCAGGAATCCATGCCATGACCAAGCACCGTCAAAAAGTCGTTGGTGGCCTTAGCAATTTCTTCTGGGCCAGCTCCGGCAAGACGTGCAGCCAACGAGCTGCCGCCACCTTGGGTTGCTGCGAATTGCTGAGTGGCTGGACGTGAATTCTTTGGCATGAGCTGAGGGTGGGTCTGAAGAACGTGGTAGCCCTCCATGAAGGCTTCAACGCCCACCTTCCAGTTCGCTGGTACTTCAACTGCGTACCACCACACGGTGCGCTGATGCTCAATGTTGTATGCGCCAACGTTGGTGTAGAACGGATCAAGGCGCTCCTTCAGAGAAGCAGCATTGAGATCAAAGTTAATGAAGACGTTGCCGCCCCAAATTTCAGATTTCACTTCACGCAAGCGAATGTTCTTGGGATCCATGAGCGCTTCGCTGAACAGGTGCGGTTGATAGACAAATGTGTTCTCGCCTTTGGTGTTCCAGCACCAGCCATGGAAGCCGCACACGAAACCGCTCTTTGCATTTCCGGTGCCGCGAACCAATGTGTTGCCGCGGTGCGGGCAGACGTTTTGGAAGGCCTTGACTTCAGTTTCGCTTTCGCGAACCACGATGACCGACTTGTCGATAATCGTGTATTCCATGAAGTCGCCAACATTGGGGATTTCTTCTAGACGGCAGGCCATCTGCCAGGTGCGGGTCCACAGGTGCTGCTTTTCCCATTCAAAGAATTCAGCGTCGTAATACCGCTTGGTCGGGATTCGCTCGAGGTTGTCGACCGCAAACGGCACGGTGGCGCGAATCTGGTCAATTGGGTTGCCAGCGCGGGTTGAGTCAGCGATGGTCATGAATGCCTCCAAGGTTGCGAAATCCCGGAGCCAAGGCCCCAGAGCGCAACAATTTCATAGGGCGATGTTTTCTGCAAGGTTTTATTGAAAAGTAGACTCAGAATGTCAGAAATAGATTTTTCCATACTCTGAACAAAGAAATCTATTCTGCTAATATCGCCACCGGTCGCACCCCTGACGAGGTCATCGACCAAGATCCACCCTACGCACGAGTTGCAGGTGATGCGACTTGAGTGTGCAGCCGTGTCGCCCAATAAAAGGAGTCAACCGTGTTGACCGCACAGACCCGTATCTATCGAGGTGAGCATTCATGACCAGAGCAGTGATCGCTGGTGCAGCTGAAACCACCTTCTCTCGTAAATCAGAGAAGGCTGACCTTCAGTTCATGGCCGAGGCAATTCGCCTGGCAATGGCCGACACCGGAATTCCTAAGTCCGATATCAACGGCATCGTCTTTTGCGCAAACGTGCTGCCAGACGACTCCTCATACATGGCAGAGCACCTTGGGCTTGCTGTGAACTGGACGATGAAGGCTGACTACGGCGGCGCGTCATCCGTGATGAGCATCGCGCGTGCAGTCGAAGCAATCGAAGCTGGTCGCGCAGATGTCGTTGTGTGTGTCGGCGGTGGCAACCGTGCTGACTTCACTGATCTTCATCACGATGCAGTCTCGCCTCCCATTGACTACGCGCACCGCAGTTTCATCCTGCCTTACGGCTACGGCGGACCGAACAGCCAATTTGGCATGGTACAGAAGTTGCACATGGAAACTTACGGAACCACCCTTGAACAACTGGGCAAGGTTTCTGTCACTTTCCGCAAGCATGCAGCCCTGAATGACAACGCATTGCTACGCGATCCAATGACCATTGATGACTACATCAATTCACCTTTAATTGCAGATCCAATTCGCAAGCTCGACTGTGTGATGCGTTGTGCTGGTGCAATTGCAGTGATCGTGACCAGCGAGGAATACGCCAAGAAGTTGGCCAAGCCTCCTATTTACATCGGCACCTACGCAGAAAAGCACAGCGCTGGCGCACAGGATCAAGAACCAGATCGTTTGCTCACTGGCTTCATTGACATTCGCGATCAACTGTTCGAGAAGACCAAGCGCGAAGATCTCGACTTCATGCAGTTGTATGACGATTACCCCATGGCAATCATCAAGCAGATCGAAGACCTTGGTTTTTGTGAACTCGGCCAGGGCGGCAAGTGGGTTGAGGAGAACGACTTCTCACTTGACGGACCACTGCCAATTAACACCAGCGGTGGCATTCTCTCGATCGGTCAACCACGTCTCGGTGGCGGTTACATCCCAGTGATCGAATCAATTCGCCAACTACGCGGTGAAGCTGGTCCTCGTCAGATCAAGGACGCAAAGATCGGTTTCGTCAGTGGCATTGGCTTGATGTCCTACCAAACCAACCTTGTTATTTCGTGCGGCATGATGCTTGGAAAGGAGCCTTTCAATGACTAGGCCAACACCAAAGACCGTTCCTTGGGATCGCGACTACTGGGCAAATGGCGAAAAGGGAATCCTCAGCGCGCAGCGTTGCCAGGATTGCAATCGCCTTTGGTATTACCCAAAGCCAGTGTGCCCAACCTGCATGAGTGAGAACTTCATCTACGAGCACCTCTCAGGTGCTGGCGAGATTTACACGTTCTCCATCGTGCGCCGTCCGGAAAATCCTTCATTCGTGGATGAGGCACCGTATGCATTCATCGATGTTCGCCTTGATGAAGGTATCCGCTTGTTGTCTCGTCTTGTTGATGAAGCAGACGCTGCGGACTTGCAAATCGGCGATCGCGTTCAAGCAGAGATGCTTCCTGTCGGAGATGGCACCAAGTTCCTGCCGTACTTCCGCAAGGTGCGCTAACTCATTACAACATAAAAGTTAAGGCCCAGCAGATCATCTGCTGGGCCTTAACTTTTATGAAGGTATGTACTAGCCGATGGTGTTCACCAAGAGGCCAACGCCGCTGAGTTCAATTTCCACAACATCGCCAGCCTTCAAGTAGGTCGGAGGAGTCATGAACTTGCCCACACCACCTGGCGTGCCAGAAACAATTACATCGCCTGGAGCAAGTGGCGTAAAGCCGGTGATGTATTCAATAAGTGCTGGGATATCAAAGATCATGTCGGCCAGCGTTGCGTTCTGTCGCACATCACCATTGACGCGAGTCGTGAGTTCAACTGAAGGAACATCAGCAATTTCATCCAAGGTCACCATTGCCGGGCCAAAGGCTCCGGTCTCAGGGAAGTTCTTTCCAGGAATCCACTGAGTTGAATGCTTCTGCCAGTCGCGAGCAGTGAGGTCGTTGTATGGAGCAAATCCTGCAACAACGCTCCACGCATCCGCTGCAGGAACATTCTTAGCATCGCGACCAATGATCACTGCAAGTTCACCCTCATAGTCAAAGCTGTCAGTTGCTGATGGATGAGCAACGACCGCGCCGTGACCAATCTGCGTGTCAGCAAAGCGAGTGAAGATTGTTGGCTTGAGGTTTGGATCTTGTCCAGTCTCTTCGCGATGTGAGCGGTAGTTCACACCGACACAAATGATCTTGTTTGGGTTAGGAATAACCGGCAACAATTCAACAGCTGCCAGATCCCATGACGTGCCACGTGCCTCGACCTTGACCAAGTCAGCAGGGGCAACAGCAGTAAGGAGGCCGCGAAGATCGCTCACACCTGCAGGAAGGTTGCTGAGTTCAGTCACCGTTGAGCCATCAAGCGCGCCAATACGTGTCTGGCCATCAGCATTGAAGGTCACAAATTTCATTACTGCCTCACCTTTTGTGTCAGTTATTGCTTTGGTTGGAGTTCTGCATCATCGCGAAGCACTGTTCGTGATGCCACGAGCCACTCCCCCTCGACTTTTACAAGTTCGTCGAACATTCTCACACTTCGATCAACCCGAGTGCCATCCACAGTGGTTGCCAAAATCATGAGATAACTCACCGAACTCACTTCGGTAGCTGATTTCGGTGTCAGCATCACTGCAGAAACGTGATGACGGAATTGCTCGCCTCGGGCCTTTGCTCCTGAGTTTGAGTTATCAGCAAACTCAGTGAGCGCTGGGCGACCTGTGGCTGTGAGTTGGTAAGTCGGCGAATGGAATGAGCCGTCAAGTGCATACGTTGCCGCCCAGCCAGCCGCGTCGCCACCATCAATGGCATGCGACTGACGTGCAAACATATCGAGGATCGCGAGGCGATCTTCGACAGTGATGAGTGCAGAGAAATTAGCCACGCTTACGCCAAGCAAGTCCAAGATCGTTACCGATCATTTCCTTCATGATCTCAGTGCTACCGCCGCCAATCGTCATGTAGCGGTAATCGATATACGCCTTGGCAACGGGGTACTCGAGCATGTAGCCGTAACCACCATGAAGTTGTAAGCAGCCATCAATCACTCGCTTACCAAGTTCAGTCACCCACCACTTGGCTTTCGACGCTTCGATGTCACTCAAGCTGCCATCAAGCACCTTGGAAATCAGCGAATCAACATAAACCTGAGCAATATCGAGTTCAGTCGCAAAGGTGGCCATCACGTGCTTGTTCGCCTGGAAAGTTCCAATTGGTTGCTTGAAAGCCTCACGAGTTTTGACGTAATCCAAGGTGTCGTCAAAGACCTGGCGAGCTTGCGACAGTGCGGCAAGTGCAATAGCTAAACGCTCCACACCCAAATTCATCATCAAGTAGTAGAAGCCTTGGCCTTCCTCGCCCAGAAGGTTTGCTTCAGGTACACGTACATCTTCGAAGAACAATTCAGCAGTGTCTTGACCTGCCATACCAATTTTCTTCAACTTGCGGCCGCGCTTGAACCCTTCCATGCCATCCTCAACTACAAGAAGGCTGAAACCACGGTGGCCCGCATCGGGATTGGTCTTGCAGAACACGATGGTTGCATCAGAGTTCAAACCATTGGTGATAAAAATCTTTGAGCCGTTAACAATCCATCCGTCACCATCACGCACTGCACTTGTACGCGCACCGGCAAGGTCGCTTCCCGCGCCTGGTTCCGAAAGACCCAGTGAAAATGTGAAGGTTCCCTTTGCTTGACCCGGCAACCAACGCTGTTTTTGTTCATCGTTCGTGAGGTTCAACAAGTACGGGGCGATGATGTCGTTGTACAACCGAATCGATGGCGCACTAAAAGCCATCTTGCCGAGTTCCTCTTGGATCACCACGTTGTAGCGGAAATCTTCAATGCCTAGGCCGCCATATTCCTGTGGCACCCAGAAACCAACGATGCCCTTTTCGGCAGCTACCGCATAGAACTCTTTATCGACGCGGCCTTGCTCTTCCCAACGTTCATGGTGAGGTGCCACTTCGCGTTCAAGGAACTCACGAACAAACGCACGAAATTCCTCATGCTCTGGTTCGAAAATCGTGCGATCAGGGCCAGTCTTGGACATCACTTCACCAATCAAATTGTCTTACGGGATTTCTACGGTGACCTTCGACAACAACACATCAGGCTGAAGTTGGTTGTCCATACGCACATCAAGATCAACGAGCTTGCGACCCTGATCATCGGTGCGAGTAGCCAACACGGTTCCGCGAACCGTGATGGTGTCGCCTGGGCAACCATGCGACTTCATGTCAACACTGAGTTTGCGCAGGAAGGATTCATAGCCTGCCCACTCAGAAACAAAACGATTTACCATGCCCTGGTACCACATGGTGTTCAGGAAGATGTTGCGAGCATTTCCAGCTTTCGCAAACTCCGGATCATGGTGAATTGGATAGTAATCACGTGTGCCAGCAACATCTTGGGCAAGAGTCGTGTAGCTCACTTCAAAGGTGAGGTTTGGAAGAGCATCGCCTTCCTTGATTTGAGCAAAGTCAATGGATGCGTGGTGGGTCATTTTGTTGCTCCGCTGCCGTTGTAAATCAAGGTGACGTTACGTGCGCGACCAACAAGTCGATTGTCACGCTCGGTGTAGTAATCGATTTCGTACGTGAAGAACACCCCAGGGCCAACCTTGGTGGTCTTGATATCGCTCACAGCAACGAAACGATCTTCCATGGAAAGTCGGCCATCGCCGGGGCCGAAGGGTTCGAAATATTCCTCTTCGCGATTCACAACAGTGACGGTTGTGAACCCATGCTTGGCAAGCACTTCGCGTGCTTGCGCCTGAGGTGATGGTGGGAGCGCAGCTGCTGCAGCTGCTGCCTTGTCCTGTTGTTCCTTTGGCAACCAATGTGCCGGACGATTCAAGGTCATCAACGTGTTGGGTGGAGCAATGAGTCGTCCAAAGCGTGACTTCTTTGCTACTTCTTCATCCCAGTACACCGGATTGCCATCCTCGACTGCAGCGCAGTAATCCCAGACGAACTGCTTTTCAATTTCAATCGCAGTAAATTGACGAGCTCCCGGCTTATTCAAGAAGGGTTCAAGCTCGGCTTTTAATGCGGCAGAGGCGTCTTCCATGAGGACCTTTCGGCTAAGAATGCATGACATGGCGCCAGCGCAGTATGCCCTGCGAGTTCGCGCAATCCTTGAGTAGTTTGTCGCATCGAGTTTCTACTTGTCAAAGGAAATATCGATTTTGCTGCGAAAAAATACTCATGTGGCAACTGGTGCAGGAATTACTCGACGCCGTACTTAGCGATGCCGTCAGCGATCATCGCTTCAGTGTCTTCTGGCCAATTCTCAATAATCATATTTGCCGTCGTGCGCGCATGTTCATTTAAGAGAGAAACTGCCGTGTCAGCATCCCCAGCGAGGACTGCCTCCAGAAGTGCTGCATGCTCTCCGGCGTAATCACGCTTGTTGTGGGTAACCAACGGGCTGACCCACACTCGGTACAGCTCGGTTGCGAGCATGAGTTGCTGACACATATCCAGGAGCAGCGGCACATCGCAGGCGCCAAGCAAGGTGGCGTGGAATTCCTTGTGCGCATTCGACCAATCCTGGGAATAGCGATCTGGGTTCTTTTCCGTGCGGCGCGGGGTTCGAGCCAACCGGTGATGAGCTGCAATGAGTGAGGACTCCCACTCCAGGCCGCCACGCTCCATTGACATCCGCAGGGCCAAACCTTCAACATGGCACAGCACCGTGGTCAGGTCGACGAGCTCGTCCTTATTAATCATCGGAATGAAGAAACCCTGACCAGTGCGCGATTGCACCAACCGTTCACCCGCCAGCAGGGCCAGCGCCTCACGAATCACCGTGGTGCTCGCGTTGTAGCGCTCGCCCAAGACAGATGGTTGGAGACGGGAGCCCGGTGCCAGAGTGCCGTTATAGATTTCTTCGCGAATTCTGGAATACACGTCAGCGGAAAGCGATTTCGATTCACCACGTTTTGACACTGCATACCCCTGATTCTGAAAAAATTCGAATTCCTGCTCGAGAATCGACTTTAGCAAAGGTTTCCAGATGAGTGGGAAATCTTCAAAAAATCGCAGACCCCCTCACAATCGCCAGGAAAATACATGAAGCCTGCGAGATTGATATTTATATGAAGAATAAATATTCTCGAATGATTCACCTTGGCCGTTCAATCCTGCTGCGAGACGAGACTTCACCACTATGACTTCCGCTTTTATCTATGACGCAGTGCGCACGCCTTTTGGTCGTTTTGGTGGCTCATTAGCCAGTGTCCGCCCCGATGATCTTGCTGCCACTGTCGTGGCGTCGATTGCTGCACGTGCTCCTGAACTTGATCCAGCACAGATTCAAGAAGTGGTCTTCGGTAATGCCAACGGCGCTGGTGAAGAAAATCGCAACGTTGGTCGCATGGCGGCTTTACTTGCAGGCTTGCCCATGTCTGTTGCAGGTACCACTGTTAATCGCCTTTGCGGATCCAGCCTTGACGCCGCGATTATGGCTTCACGTCAAATCGAAACTGGCGATGCCGAAATTCTGGTCACTGGTGGCGTTGAATCCATGAGCCGCGCACCTTGGGTCATGCAAAAGCCAGAAGCAACATTTCCTGCCGGCAATGCCACCTTGCACTCCACCACTCTTGGTTGGCGCTTAGTGAATTCAAAAATGCCCGCTGAATGGACAGCATCCTTGGGCGAATGCAATGAGCAGCTCCAAGAAGAATTCGGTGTGAGCCGCGATCGTCAAGATGAATTTGCTGCATCATCACATCAACGCGCAAATGCTGCCTGGGATGCAGGCTTTTATGACGATCTCGTTGTTTCTGTTGAAGGTACTGACCTTGCGCGCGATGAAAGCATTCGACCATCAACAACAGCAGAGTCCCTTGCAAAATTAAAGCCATCGTTTCGCACACCTGGAACTATCACAGCCGGTAACGCTTCGCCCTTAAGTGATGGTGCCTCAGCTGTTCTTCTTGGATCAGAAGCTGCAGCAGCCACTATTGGCAAGCAGCCCATTGCGCGCATTGCTGGTCGCGGAGTTGAAGCACTCGTTCCACAGCGCTTTGGCTATGCGCCTGTTGAAGCCGCCAATAAAGCATTGACCCGCGCCGGCATTCGTTGGTCCGACGTAGGCACAGTAGAACTCAATGAAGCTTTTGCAGTGCAATCACTCGTGTGCCTTGATGCGTGGGGCATTGATCCGGCAATTGTGAATCAGCATGGCGGCGCAATCGCACTGGGACATCCGCTTGGCGCCTCCGGTGGTCGCATTCTTGGCACCCTTGCGAAGAGCATGCAGACCGGTGGCCACCGCTGGGGCGTTGCAGCTATTTGTATCGGCGTCGGCCAAGGCCTTGCTGTCGTTCTTGAAAACACCACCCTCTAACTGCACTGAAGGAATCACATGTTGAAGATTGCTCAGAGCGCTGACGAGGCTGTCTCTGCAATTACAGAAGGATCCACTGTTCTCATTGGTGGCTTTGGCACAGCTGGCCAACCCATTGAATTGATAGATGCACTGCGTCGCCACGGAGCTGGCAATCTCACTGTGGTGAACAACAACGCAGGCAATGGCGATGTCGGACTCGCTGCTCTCTTGGGTGCGGGTCTGGTTTCACGCATTATTTGCTCGTTCCCGCGCCAAGTAGACAGCTACATCTTCGATGATCTCTACCGTTCCGGAAAGATCGAACTCGAGGTGGTTCCACAGGGAACCCTTGCTGAGCGAATCCGCGCTGGTGGCGCTGGCATTGCTGGTTTCTACACACGAACTTCAGCAGGCACTCCACTGGCTATTGGCAAAGAGTCACGCATCTTTGATGGCAAGGAATATGTGCTTGAACTTCCAATTCGAGGTGACTTTGCTTTAGTAAAAGCACATATCTCTGACGGCATGGGCAACCTCGTGTATCGCAAGACGGCCCGCAACTTCGGCCCGATTATGGCCGCAGCAGCGAACGCTTCGATCGTGCAAGTATCCGAAATTGTTGAGACCGGAGCACTTGATCCGGAAGTCATCGTGACACCTTGTATTTACGTTGACACAGTCGTACAAGTAGATGCAGACGCAACCCACGGAAAGGCAACGGCATGAGTTTCCATACGGTTGAACATCTAGATGCAGCACCACTTGATCGCGATGCGATGGCGAAGTTGGTCGCCGAAGACATCCCAGCAAATTCATTCGTGAACTTGGGCATCGGCCAACCAACGAAGGTGTCTGATTACCTCACCCCTGAACGCGGCGTCATCTTGCACACGGAAAACGGCATGCTTGGCATGGGTCCTCAAGCCGTTGGCGATGCCATTGACCTTGATCTGATTAACGCCGGAAAGATTCCAGTAACCGAACTTCCAGGCTCGGCATATTTTCATCATGCAGATTCATTCGCGATGATGCGTGGCGGCCATCTCGATGTCTGTGTCATGGGTGCTTTCCAGGTATCAGCTAAGGGCGACCTAGCAAACTGGAGCACGGGTGGCGATGATTCAATCCCCGCAGTTGGCGGAGCAATGGATTTAGCGGTTGGCGCCAAGGACGTCTACACAATGATGACCTTGTTCGCCAAGGATGGTTCTTCAAAGCTCGTGAATGAATGCACCTACCCACTCACTGGGCTTGGTTGCGTGAGTCGTATTTACACCGATGTCGCAATATTCATTCTAGAAAATGGTGCGGTGCACGTGCGAGAAACATTTTCGATGAGCGTCGACGAATTGCGTTCGCGTGTTCCTGTTGCGTTGCTGACGTACTCGTAACTCGCAAAGCACGTCAGCAACGTCCAGAAGTTCTCTGCACGCAGGAGCTACTACTTGCGCACCTTGATGATGTCGTAACCACTGCCGCGCAAATTCGCAGTTGGCGTGGTTGGGAAGAACCGTGCAGTTACACGGGTTTTGCCAAGCGGCCAGTTTGCAGGTGGTGTCCAAGTGGTGGTGAGCAAACCATTGGTTGGCTTAAGAGCTTTTACTACGGCCTTTGTTGACCCGCCCTTAAATGTGATGTTCACCAAACCAGCAGCCGTGTTAGGGCTCAGTGACAGCGTGATCACTGTTGCTTTGCCACGGCCGACCTTTGGTGCTGCATTGACTGTCACAAATGTTGGAACAGGCTTAGCTGCTGAGGTCGACGTAGGCGTTGGCGTTGGAGTAGGCGAAGGAGTTGCACTGCCGCCAATTTGGACAAGGTTCGTAGAAACTGCCGCAACAGTACCGTTGAGGTTCGTTGCAGCAACCTTTGCGCCAATGAACTTGCCTGAGTCAGCCGCTGTCACTACGTAGGTAGCTGCAGTTGCATTCGCGATAACCGTGCAGCTTGTTGTCGCGTTGGTAGTGCAGCTCTGCCACGAGTACACATAGGCGGTTGGCTCATACGCCCACACACCTGATGAAGCGGTAAGTGTTGCTCCAACAGCAGCGGTTGTCGGAGTTACCGCAGGTGCTGTTGCAACGATTGGTGTCTGACCAGAAAGCACCCGGCCAACCTTGCCGTTTCCGTTCAGCGCAACCCACATATTGCCATCGGCACCTTGCGCTGACACTGCAGGCTTGGCTCCTGCTTCAAGCGCATATGTTGCTTGAAGAGCTCCAGCTGCTGAGAGTACTGCCATCTGCGATGTGCCGTATAACGAAACCCACATGGTTGGGCCAGGGCCCTGAGTGACCCAGATTGGTGAGGTGCCGGCCGGCATGCTGATTTCCAGCACCGTATTCCCTTGGAGCTGAGCCACCTTGTTGGTGCCAAATTCAGCAATCCATAAGGTCGAAGCCACAGTGGTGATACCTGCTGGCTTTGAACCTGCAGCCAACGCAATTTCAGTGATCGTGCCCGATGAGGTGATCTTGCCGATTTTGTCTCCGGCAGATTCGGTGAAGTACATGTCGTTACTACCGGTTGGACCAGCGACAATCGCATACGGTGCCGATGCTGGAGTTGGTATCGCAAACTCAGTGATCACACCTGCAGTGGTGATGCGACCAATCTTGTTACCCGCCTGCTCGGTAAACCAAAGGTTGCCATCTGGGCCTGGAGCAATCACAACAGGTTCTGAGGCCGCAGTTGGTACTGCAAATTCAGTGATCACACCTGCAGTGGTGATCCGGCCAATCTTGTTACCCGCCTGCTCGGTAAACCAAAGGTTGCGGTCAGAGCCAACGGTGATAAAGCGAGGATTTGAAGCAGCAGTGGGCACTGGGTAGTTGGTCACTACGCCTTTGGCATCGACCTTGGCGATTGAGTTGGCTGCGCCAGTGGTAACCCAGATGTTGTTGTCCGGGCCAAGAACTGACCCAAATGGTGAAGATCCAGCTGCGAGCGCGAATGAGGAGTCGTCCCCGGTGGCAGCAAAACTTGGAACAGCAAGGCCTGCAAGTGAAATTGCAAGAGCTGCTGCGGCGACAATTGGGCGAGATGGCATGCGAATCGACATGCCTTCACACTATGAACCCATTGCTCTTTCGAGCGTGACCGACACTCTTAACGTGCGGTAAACCCACCATCGATGACGAATTCTGTACCCGTTGAAAATGTCGCATCAGTGACAAGAAACATCATCATCTTTGCTACTTCATCCGCATGACCCCAGCGAGGAATGATTTGCCCTCCCGGCTTGCGATCACCAGCCGGACTCATGGGAGTGTCAATTGCGCCGGGATGAATTGAAAATACCCGAATGTTGTCAGGGCCAAGATCCATGGCTGCGGATTTGGTCATACCTCGAACTCCCCATTTGCTTGCGACATAGGCGCTAATTCCTGGAGTTCCCACCAAACCGGCAACTGAAGAAGTATTCACAATGACACCGCCGCCAGCGTCTTTCATTGATGCAGCCACTGCACGCATGCCGAAGAACGTTCCGGTGAGATTGACGGCAATTACGCGATCCCAGTCAGATGTACTTGCGGTCGCGATTGGTGTGAGGGCAGCAATGCCTGCGTTGTTGACCAAGATGTCGATGTTTCCGAGCGTGGACACCGTCTCCGCGACAACAGCTGCCCATTCGTCCTCTTGTGATACATCCAGATGCCTATACGTCGCCCCAATTTCGGTAGCAAGTGCAGCGCCTTGCTCATCCGCGACATCACACAGCACCACATGCGCACCTTCAACTGCAAGTTCGCGGCAATGCGCAGCGCCAATACCCATCGCCCCACCGGTGACGATGGCAACTTTTCCATTAACGCGACCCATGGCTAACCCAATCTGGTGTACGAGAGTTACTTAAAAATTTATGAAGTCGAGAACGATGCGGCCACGCACTCCGCCTGCTTGCAAGCGTTCATGTGCAATTTGAGCTTGGTCGGCAGGCAGAACATCGGCTACACGCAAAGTCAGAACACATTCATCTACCTGCTCTGCCACTCGCTGCATTCCAGCAGTGTCATGTGCCGCCTTAGGAACTGCAATGCGATGCACAGCAATCCCCCGACCGGGCTCACCGCTCCATCCACGCACCACAGCCAGCGCCCCGCCATCCTTAATTGCGGGCACAACAAGTTCGTCTTGAATCGACCCATCTGCAAATCCATCCACACCTTCTGGATACAACCCAAGAATATGTGTGGCGACATCATCGCCACGAGGAACGATCTGAACTTCACCAAGGGATCGCACCAGTTCGATATCTGATGGCGCTGCATCAGCAATGACTTTCAATCCTTCAGCGAGTGCCAGTTGTACGACATAAGCGCCATATGCGCCGGCCGCGCCGGTAACTGCCAGTGTGCTTCCCGGCTTCAATGCAAGAGCGTCAAGAGCCAGACGAGCTGTCATCACATTCATAATCAACGTTGATGCGGCTGCAAAGTCCGCAGACTTTGGAGCGTGCACCACTGATGTTGACGGCAACACGATTTGTTCCGCGTATGCACCACCAAATTCACTACTCGGCAACACCATCGCAACAACTCGATCGCCAACTTTCAACCGATCATCATTATCCGGGCCAATGGCATCAATAACTCCCGCCGCATCCATGCCCGGAATGAACGGCGGTTCTTGAATCTTTGCGCGTGCTGCCATGGCACCTTCGCGAAACAACGTGTCGGTGGGATTTACGGCAACGGCATGCACCCTGATTCGCACTTGCCCTGCACCGGGCAGAGGGGTTGGCATCTCAAACACTTGCAACTTCTCTGGACCGCCAAACTCAAGTACACCTACCGCTCTCATGCCTAGGACGATACCTGCTTTTCTTGTTCCGGGCGTGGAGTTGAACGAGGCGCTTGAACTACCCATTGAGGGGCTTCAAATAGGAAGCGACCACGATTATTTTGTGTGACTCGGTAGAGCATGAGTGCAATCGACACCATGATTACTGTTGCCACGATCGGAAAGAACACCTGAACGATTTCGTTGTGTAGATACTCAGGTCGATGGTTTCGCAGATACGACGAAAGAGCCATGAGTAAAGGGAACTGCACCACGAAAATCGGTAGCGTACGCGCGCCAAAGAACGTTCCAAAATTGCGTGGACCTTCGCGCTTCACTAGCAACTCAGCTGCCATTACACCGGCAACGATCCATCCCAATGAGACAGGTAAATATGTGGTCTCGGAAAACTCGGGCACAGAATTACGCCAGAACCCGTAAGCCGAAACCACAACGACAATGCCGATAACCCAGAACCAAGAAGCGCGCTCTGAAACCCACGTAATAACTTCTTTGTAATATGCGCCAAGAAGGTAGAACACGAGGTTCACTGAAATGGCAGTCATCGATGACGCGCCATCAATATTCACGACGTAATCCCTGTTCCACTGCGCAATAGGAGCCCTCAATAAGTTCAAGGCCACGGCTATCCCAAAAATTATCCACAACGGCCACCGTCGTGCTGCTTTTGCAATGATGAAATACAGCAAGAGAGCGTAGAGATACCAATAGCCGCTACTACCTACGATTAAGCGCCGCGGAAAGTCGATGAGGGCCTCGATGGGTGTTTCTTTGACATAGAAAGCGACCACCGTAAAAAAGATCGCGCTCCATAACAAATAGAGATACGTCATTCCATATGTGCGTCGACGCGACTTACCCCAAGGGCGCGAAAGAGCGCTCGCTGCAAGCATGCCGGACACGAGAAAAAAGATCGGCATACGCAGGGGTTCTGTTACGTTCATGACGGTGTGCCAAATATTTGCTGCTACACCATCTGATTGCACCTTGTACATATGAATTTCTGCATGAAAAAGAACAACAAGTAGTACGGAAGATCCTTTAACAAGATCCATCCACTCAATACGTGGGCGTTGAATCTGACTCACTTCGAAGGATCATCCGCTCTTGCGGCGATGCTCCCGCTTTGCAACAGCACCCTTTGAGGAGTCTTTACCAGCGTTCGAGGCGCCGCCCTTGGTCTGACTGCCCTGCTGACCCTTGTTCTTCTTTGCTTCTAATGCTGCTTTGAATTTCTCACGTTGCGCATCGAGCTGTTCATCGGCCATGGGTACAGTCTGGCACCACCGGGACCAAGAATTATGACGCCCCTCGGCTTACGATCAGGAAAGTAGCTTTCAAAGGAGACGATCGTGAAAATCGGTGTTCCACGGGAAATTAAGAGCCAGGAATCGCGAGTAGCAATTACTCCTGCTGGCGTAAATGAATTTGTGCGCCATGGTCACTCTGTCGTGATCGAAAGTGGCGCGGGCGATGGGTCATCGATTCCTGATCACGAATACGTTACAGCGGGTGCAACGATTGCCGATAACTCATCTGACGTTTGGGAACAAGCCGAACTGCTCATGAAGGTCAAAGAGCCGGTCCCCGCTGAGTATCAATATATGCGCAAGGATCAAATCCTGTTTACCTATCTTCACCTAGCTGCATCACGCGAATGCACTGATGCATTACTGACCTCTGGCACCACAGCGGTTGCTTACGAAACCGTAGAGCTTCCTAACCAAACCCTGCCACTGCTGGCACCAATGTCTGAAGTTGCTGGGCGCCTAGCTCCCCAGGTTGGAGCGCAGGCTTTGATGGCAGTTAACGGTGGCCGAGGTGTTCTTCTTGGTGGAGTATCAGGAACCTACGCGGCAAAGGTTGTCGTGCTCGGCGCGGGAGTTGCCGGCATGAATGCTGCAGCGATCGCACTTGGTATGCAGGCTGAAGTACTACTACTTGATCGCAATATTGCGCGCTTGCGTGAGGTCGACGCGATTTATCAGGGACACATGCAAACAATTTCTTCAAATAATTTTGAGGTTGAGCGGGCAGTTCGTGACGCCGATCTTGTAATTGGCGCGGTGCTCATCCATGGCGCTAAGGCGCCAAAGCTGATCAGTAACGAACTCGTTGCGCAAATGAAGCCTGGCTCGGTTCTCGTAGATATAGCAATTGACCAGGGCGGTTGTTTCGCGGATTCCCGCGCAACTACTCATGCGGATCCAACGTTTACGGTGCATGAGTCACTGTTCTATTGCGTAGCAAATATGCCTGCGGCAGTACCTCACACATCAACCTTTGCGTTGACAAACGTCACGCTCCCGTATGCACTTGAACTTGCGAACAAAGGTTGGCGGCGCGCCATGGTCGACGACCACGCATTGGCACTCGGGTTGAATATTCATGAAGGACAAGTGGTGTATCCAGCAGTTGCCGATGCCTTTGCTTTGCCCGTCACTCATCTCGAAGATGTTCTGAAGTAATACACAGCTTCTATTGAGACAATCCACAGACTTCTCACAGATTTGCTCCCGATCCTTAATTCAAATCCACACAGGCATTGATAAGGAGAACTGATGAAGAACAAGAAAGTCATCGCAATTGCAACTGCTGGCTTGGGCTCACTTCTGCTCATTGGCACAACAGGAAGTGCCTTTGCTGCAGACGCAACACCAACTCCAACAAGTTCAGCGACTACTCAAGCAACACCTCATCCGACAGCTAGCCACACGGCTGATCCAGCCAAGAAGGCACTTCGCGAAGCCAATGCCACGGCTCGTAAGGCAGTGAATGAGACGTTCAAGGCAGCGGTCGCCAAGGCGAAGGCTGAATTCAAAGCCGTGTTAGCAACCAACCCAACCCCTGAAGCTAAGGCGGCGGCGAAGGCGACCTGCAAGGCAACTGTGGAAGCTGCCCGCACCGCTCGCCAAACAGCAATGGTTGCCATTAACCCGAATTGGACACCGCACGTCAAGGGTCAGCACGTCGACAACTAAGCACACGCGCGAGGTATCAACAACCCCGCAGAAAGAACGAGCCTCCTTGAAATTTCAAGGAGGCTCGTTCGCGTTCTCTGTGTGATCTAGGCAAGCACCGCATCCAGATCAGCTGCAATTTCCTCCGGCGTGACGCCTGGCTCATAACGACGAATGACATTGCCATCGCGGCCCACGAGGAACTTAGTGAAATTCCACTTAACTTCGTCAGTACCAATTGCTTCTGGTCGGGTATTGCTGATGTGTTCAAAGATGCGACCGCTGTGTGGACCGAAATCGCCTGGGTCTTGAGCACGCAAGTAGGTGAACAGCGGGTCGGCTGCTTCGCCGTTGACATCGATCTTCGCAAGAATTGGGAAGGTCACGTTGTACGTCAACGAACAAAAATCTGCGATCTCGTCAGCCGTTCCTGGTTCCTGCCCACCAAATTGATTACATGGGAAGCCCAGGATCTGCAAGCCACGATCAGCGTGAGTTTGATTCAGAGCCTCAAGGCCTTCGTACTGTGGCGTCAATCCACACTTGCTCGCTACATTCACAATTAGGAGTGCCTTGCCCTGATAGTTATCAAGGCCAACGGTGCTGCCATCAGCAGCAGCTACAGAGAAGTCATACACATTGCTCATGGGTCCTCATTCAGATCGATTGGGCAGAAATTGAAGTTCGTGGGTGCCAACAATTCGCCAGCGCGAGATATTCCGCAGGAGCTGACAATCGTATTTATTCGACGACGACAACTTGGCGCTGAGATCGAAGAGCCATAACCAGAGCAACGATCCAGCCGATGATGGTCCACCCAAGCAGTAAGTTCACCCAAAATACTGACCAATGGCGCACATCCCTGACCGCCGCAATCGCCCAAGGCAACATGTAAAGGCCGGTCAAAATAGCCACAATGATCGCCACGACTTTCGTGGTCGTCCAAGAGCTGTCGATGTTCTCAACCTTGTAGGAACTCACTTGACGCGCTCCAAGATAAAGACGGGGATCACTCGCTCGGTGCGCTTTTGGTATTCGCCATACGGAGGGAAGTCAGCTACTGCGCGCTCCCACCACTGTGCACGCTCGTCGCCTGCGAGCTCACGTGCCAGATAGTCATGGCGCTCGGGTCCGTCTTGCAATTCAACGAGTGGGTTTGCTTGAACATTGAAGTACCACACGGGGTTCTTGCGTGATCCACCTTGAGATGCCACAACAACGTAGGCACCATCATGCTCAACGCGCATCAGAGCGGATTTACGAATCTTCCCTGACTTTGCACCAAGGGTGGTGAGCACGATGACTCCGCGGCCTTCGGGGTCATGAATTCCCTCTAACCCTCCTGAAGATTCGATCAAGGCAACTTGATCGCGCACAAAAGCAACAGGACTCGGTTCATATTCACCTTGAAGTGGCATGTACCCACTCTATTGACTTCTCGGCTCCTATTCGAAAAACCCTTTGAGATATGCCAACTGTGCAGGCACCAACGTGAACCACGCCCAAGAACCTCGACGTTCACGAGTGACCAGTCCTGCATCGGTCAAAACCTTGAGGTGATGGCTCACCGTTGGCTGACTAAGGCCAAGTGGTGCGGTGAGGTCACAAACGCACGCTTCTTGATTCGAGGCTTGCTTCAACATGGACAACAGCTGCAAGCGAGCCGGGTCAGCCACTGCCTTGAGAAGTGCCGCCATGGATTCTGCCGCGGTTCGATCAATAGGCGCCCCTGTTGGATTTGGCCCGCACGCACTGATGTCTTCAAGCACGAGCATCGCCGAACTGCCACTCATCGGTGTTCATCCAATCTTCACGTTGCACTGCGCCCCACAGGTTGACCTTCTTCGGCCTGTCTGATTGTATATCGACATTCGTCAATATAGATAGTTATCAATATAGGAGTTCGCGTGTCCACTGAAACAGATTCCCGCGTGCAGCTGGCCCTCAACGTGGCCGATCTGGAAGCCTCAATCGCTTTTTACTCAAAGTTGTTCAATACAACTCCCCATAAATTGCGCCCTGGGTACGCAAATTTCGAAATCGCAAATCCACCCCTCAAGCTGGTGTTGATGGAAACCACCGAAGCCGTCCGCGGAACTGGCCCGCAGGGTGCCTTGAATCACCTAGGTGTAGAACTCATGGATCTAGCAGCAGTGAGCACTCATGGTGAGCGTCTACGCGCTGATGGTTTCGAACTCGCTGACGAAATGAACACCACCTGCTGCTTCGCCCTGCAAGACAAGTTCTGGGCCCATGATCCTTCGGGGACTCCTTGGGAGTTCTACTCGATTAAAAATGACAACCCCGCTGGAATGCAGATGTTGTCGTTAGCAGAAACCGCAACCGGCGCATGCTGCGCACCAGGGGAAGCGTGCAATTAAATGTCACCTAAACCATCTGTGCTCTTTGTGTGTGTACACAACGCTGGTCGCTCACAAATGGCGGCGGCGTATCTCACCTCGTTGTCCAACGGTGCAATTGAAGTGCGCTCAGCTGGGTCCGCGCCTGCTGGTTCGGTCAATCCAGCCGTTGTTGCAGTGCTTAAGGAAGATGGCATCGATATCGCAGCCGAAGTTCCAAAAGTGCTCACTGTTGAGGCTGTGCAAGCATCCGATGTCGTGATCACCATGGGTTGCGGTGATGCTTGCCCAATCTTCCCAGGCAAGCGCTACGAGGATTGGAAACTCGAAGACCCAGCCGGACAAGGGCCCGACTCAGTTCGCCCTATCCGCGATGAAATTCGCGGCCGTATCGAGCAGCTCATCGCAGAATTGCTCCCCACTTCGTGACTCAAGACACCGCTGTTGAACATGATCATGTCATTGAGAAACTCTCATTTCTCGATCGATTTCTTCCTGTGTGGATTGTTGCCGCGATGGTTGGCGGCTTAGCAATCGGCAAATTCATTCCAGACGCTCAGACCTGGCTTGATGCCGTCAAAATTGGGCAAACGTCGTTACCGATTGCCTTTGGTTTGCTGCTCATGATGTACCCAGTGTTAGCGAAGGTGCACTACGAGGACATGGGCCATGTCACTGGCGATCGCAAGTTGCTCAGTTTGAGTCTGATACTTAACTGGCTCATAGGCCCAATGCTGATGTTTGCTCTCGCTTGGATTTTCTTACCTGATCAACCTGCGTTTCGAACCGGTCTCATCGTCATTGGTCTTGCCCGGTGTATCGCAATGGTGTTGATCTGGAACGACCTTGCATGTGGCGACCCTGAAGCCGGAGCGCTGCTTGTCGCAATCAACTCCGTCTTTCAAATCCTGGCGTATGCACTTCTCGGCTGGTTTTACCTTGCGATCTTGCCGGGTTGGCTCGGCTTGGACACTCAAGACGTAGTGTTTTCAACATGGGAAATCACCAAGGCAGTGCTCATCTTTTTAGGAATACCCCTTGCCTTAGGTTTCTTCACTCGCAAGATCGGCATCAAGGTCAAGGGCAAGATCTGGTACGACACTGTTTTCGCACCGCGCATCGGACCATTCGCACTCTATGGCTTGCTCTTCACCATCGTCGTCATGTTTACCCTCCAAGGTGAGGCCGTTGTATCAAACCTTGGGTCCGTCATTCGCATCGCAATTCCGCTGATGGTCTATTTCGCAATTATGTGGAGCGTTTCTTTCGCTCTTGGCGTTAAGGGCCGCCTGGGATATCCAAAGACGGCAACCCTCGCATTCACTGCAGCTGGAAATAACTTTGAACTCGCCATTGCGGTGAGTATCGGTGTCTGGGGAATTACCAGCGGTCAAGCGCTCGCAGGAGTCGTTGGCCCACTTATTGAAGTGCCTGCTCTCGTTGCGCTTGTGTACGTCTCTTTGTGGTTGCGACGAAAGTTGCAAGCAAGAAGCGCATAATTCGCAGATGGCGTTCACGTTTAGCGGCGAAGTCTGGATCTATTCAGGCGAGGGAGCCTGGTACTTCGTCACCCTCCCCATTGATTTGGCCGATGAGATTCAGGCTCGAACAGCTGGCATGAAACGTGGTTTTGGTTCAGTTCGCGTCAATACAACGATTGGTACGTCAACTTGGGGAACATCGCTGTTTCGTGAGTCAAAATCCGGCTCGTACATCCTTCCGCTAAAAAAGGATATTCGAAGCAAGGAAAAGATTGATGAAGGCGATCAGATACACGTGAGCTTTACGCTCGCCGATGTGTGATTACTGCTTAGAAGTCTTTGATCGCTCATCACGTGCGATCCAATGCGGCACTTCAAAAAGGAATCGACCTATGTTCTTTTCCGTCACTCGATGAAGCACTAACGCGAAAGCGATATCGAAGGCTAAAAATGCAACTGGGAATAGCGCTATAAACCACTGGTTTTGATAGAGGTCAGATTCATTCTTAAACCACTGTTGCAAAATCAACATGAATGGAAATTGCACAACGAAAATTGGCAGGGTCTGACGTCCGACCCTTGTTCCATACGCTCGGACTTTGGGAAACGCCACCAGCGTTGATGCCAACATGACTGCTAAGACGATGTACAGCAGGTTCGCTGGGAGCAATGACTGCTCCCAAGTCCAAGGAGTGTTGAATCGCCAAATACCGACTGCCGATAGGGCTACGGCGATCCCAATAATGCGTGGCCAGCTTGCGTATTTTGCAATCCTTTCAATGATGTCCTTGAAGTGCACTCCTATTAAATAGAACACAAAGTTAATCAGGATCTTGATGAACATCGATCCAGAACCCGGACCAAGGAGGTGGTCGCGATTGAAATTCAAGAGAGGCTCTTTCGCAAGATTCAACACAATTGCAACACCCAAAAGGATCCAGATCGGCCATCGGTGAGTCAATTTAACGATGCAGAAGTACAACACCATGGCGTACAGGTACCAGTACCCATCACCAGCAATGAGAATTAGGCGGAGATATTCAAGACCGTGCTCGATCCATGGTGCGCGCTCGTACCAGGCAACCACAGCAAAGAAGATCACGCTCCACACCAAGTAGAGGTAGACCATTCCCCACGTGCGGCGGCGAATTTTTCCCCACGGTCGTTTGAGGGCAGAAACGGCCAACATGCCTGAAATCATGAAGAAGAGCGGCATGCGCATTGGCTCAAGGATCGTCATCACGATTTGCCACACAGTTTGTGCTGCACCACCGTGGGCTACTGGAGCTGTTAGGTCTACCGCGTGTGAAAGAACGATCACAATCACGGCAGTTGCCTTGATAACGTCCATCCACTCAATTCGTGGACGAGTGTTTGGCATGGACCTGATCATGCCGCACGCGGATGTAGGGCATGAACGCAGACACTGCACGGTGTAACGTGAAATTCATGTCACGGCTTCAGCAGCTTCGAGATGCTGAGGCCTTAGCTTCCCAACTGTTCGAAATGTCCATAGATCAAGGTCTTCTACGTCCTGGGAACACAGAGCTCACTGCCAGCGATGGCATCAAAGATCTCGCGGCAACCCACTTCGGTGTAGATACGTTTTGGCATAAGCGGATTGTTCGTTCTGGCCCAAACACCGTGTATCCCTATCGTGAGAATCCGCAGGTTCGGACATTCACAGACGATGACATTCTTTTTCTGGACTTTGGTCCAGTCTTTTCTCAATGGGAAGCCGATTTTGGTCGTACATATGTGATCGGAAACGATCCAATCAAATTACGCCTTCGGGATGACGCTGAACGCATTTGGAATCTCGGTAGAGGTTTCGCAAAAGCTAATCCCCACATCAATGCACATGAACTATTTCAGTTCGTACGCAATGAAGCGCAAGGCTCGGGGTATGCGTTGGGTGAACAGCGCCATGTGGGGCATCTGATTGGCGAATTTCCGCATGAACGAGTTGAGGATGACAAGGTGACTTCGTACCTGACCGCAGACAATGTATTACCACTTCATCGCGAAGACGGTTCGGGAAATTCATGGAACTGGATCTTGGAAGTTCACTTGGTCAACCCACAACACAACATTGGCAGTTTCTTTGAGCAGTTACTCATCTAAGGCAGGAACTATGAATACGTTCCATGGCTTCGGCAAAGATTTTGTGAAGTACTACCTCACTCTTGAAGAACACAACAATCGTGAGTGGTTTCATGCCAACCGCGCTATGTACGACACCAATGTTGCGTTCCCGCTTAAAGCTTTGGCCGGAGAACTTGAAACGGATTACTCCCCAGTCAAGGTTTTTCGTCCGTATCGCAATGTTCGCTTTTGGCCAGACCTGCCACCACTCAATGAACATGCATCATTGATTGCAAACACTGTAGGTAACGCTGCTTATTACGTGCGCATTGATGCTGATGGCTTGTTGCTGGGTTGTGGAACGTGGCAACCAACAAAGAATCAACTCACAACCTTTCGTCAACTTGCTGATAGTGATGGCGGTGCGAAAGAAATTCGCAAAGTCCTAGCAAAGGTGAAAAAGGCTGGCTTTGAATTGACAACCGAAAATGCCTTGAAATCGGCGCCACGGGGATTCGACAAGGACCATCCACATATCGATCTCCTGCGACTCAAGAGTCTGGCTCTTTCCCAACACTGGGCACCTGAGCCTTGGCTTTATTCACGCGAATGCCTCATGCACATCACCACTGCATGGAAGGCAGCCAGCCCATGGGTGGATTGGCTACGCGCCAACCTTCCCGAGTGATCAAGTCCCCCCTTCACACCATCCCAAAGTTGTGGCATATTCCTGAATGAAAAATCGACTTTTGCTGCCAAAAGAGGATGAATCATGACCAATTCCGCCCTACCTCAGGTCCACCTACGCATTGGTGATCAGCACCTCACCACAGGTTCTGGCGGCGTGCACCAGCACGTGAACCCATCCACAGGCCAGGTGCAAGCAGAGGTTCCGCTTGCTGGCCCCGCAGAAGTTGAAGCTGCTTGCCAAGCTGCTCAAGCCGCATTCCAGATTTGGCGTCGTACGCCGCCTGCAGCACGCCGCGATGCACTCTTGAAGTTGGCAGACCTTATGGGTGATGCGCGAAAAGAAATCGCAGCAGCTGCTGCACTGGAAAATGGTGTTGCCATTGGTTTGGCCACTACTCAGGTGTGGCTCACTCGTCAGTGGATCTCGTACTACGCCGGGTGGGCAGACAAACTTGAGGGAACTGTCAGCAACTCGATGATTCACGGTGGGGATTTCACCTACACGTTGCCAGAGCCCTATGGCGTTATCGCAGTGATCACCACTTGGAACGTCCCGTTGCTCTCGGTTGCGATGAAAATCGGGCCAGCGCTAGCTGCCGGTAATACGGTGGTGATTAAGCCATCTGAGATGACACCGTTCACCCCAGAAATTTTTGCTCGTCTTGCTGATGAAGCAGGTATCCCCGCAGGCGTAATCAACATGGTGCCCGGAACTGCCGAAGCAGGCGCAGCCCTTGTTGCTCATCCTTTGACACAGAAGGTGAGTTTCACGGGTGGGCCTGCAACGGCTCGCATCATCATGGCGTCTTGTGCACAACACTTAAAGCCTTCCGTGATGGAACTGGGTGGCAAGAGTGCGAACATCATTTTCACTGATGCAAATCTCGATGTCGCTGTTCACGAGGTTGTGACAGGCGGATTGGCCAATCTCAGCGGGCAGGCCTGCATCATGGGTTCACGCGTGTTACTGCATGAAGATATTTACGACGAAGTGATCTCTCGTCTCAAAGCTGGCGCTGAAGCACTGACTATTGGAGATCCTTCCGTGCGGGGAAATGTGATGGGTCCCGTCGTGAATGCAGCCGCGACACAGCGAATTCTTGGACTTATTGAAGAAGCAAAAGCTAACGGTGATGGAACTCTTCTGACTGGCGGTACGAAGATGGGTGGTGACCTTGCCGATGGAAACTTCATCGCGCCAACACTTTTTGTGGATGTCGATCCGACCTCATCCCTTGCCATGAATGAAGTCTTCGGCCCGGTATGTGCGGTGATTAAGTTCAAGACCGAGGAAGAAGCAATCGCCATAGCAAACTCAACACAGTTTGGTTTAGCGGCCTACATTCACAGCAACGATCTCAATTTGGTTCACCGAGTTTCAGAAGAACTTCGCGCTGGGTCGGTCTACGTCAATGGTGCATATCCAGTCGTGCCTAACACGCCGTTTGGTGGATTGGGCGAGAGCGGCTTTGGCCGCGAAGGCGGCAAGCCAGGCATTGAAGAATTCATTCGCCCGAAGTCAGTCATCATCGCCGGCCCACGACAAGGAGTGAAGAAGTGACTAACAAAACCGCAGATCGCATTGCCGATCGCGTCATTGTTCTGACCGGGGCAGCAAATGGCTTTGGCAAATTGGTCGCCGAGCAAGCCGCTGAGCGTGGAGCCTGCGTCGTTGGCTTAGACATTAACGAGGAAGCGCTCGCAGAAACCTTTGCTCCTCTGGCAGCCAAGGGTTACAAGGTTGCCTGGCAAAAGGCCGACGTATCAAAGCTTGAAGACATGCAGGCCGGTGCTGCACTCGCTGTTGAGAAGTTTGGCCGAATCGACGTCATGATCAACAACGCCGGCATCATGCCGCTAGCTTTCTTTTCCGATCACGATAAAGCCGCAGCCGCTTGGGATCGCGCGATCGACATAAACATCAAAGGCGTCGTGCATGGCATCTCAGCGGTGTACGAGCAGATGATCAAGCAAGGCCGCGGTCACGTCATTAACGTGTCTTCAACGTACGGAAATTCACCAACAGAAGGTTCAGCTGTGTACGGTGCAACAAAAAGCGCCGTCAACATGATCTCTGAATCCTTGCGCATGGAAACCCAAGGCAAAATCAAGGTTTCTGTCGTTCGCCCAACGGGCGTAGCTGCGACCGGTCTTGCGAAATCCATCATTAACTTCAAAGCAGTGATCGGCATGCTCGGTCATCACAACGACGCCTCACTAGACAAAATGAAAATGATGATGAGTGGCACACTTCCTGAAGAACTCTCTAGCCCTGAGTCCGTCGGGTACTTCTCTCTTGCACCCGAATACATTTCTGATGCAATTCTTTATGTGATTGATCAACCATGGGGTGTTCTCATTAGTGACATTACAGTTCGAGCGTCAGGTGAGGCGACACTCTTCTAAGGGCGCTTGCCACCTTCATTGATGGCCCAACGCACAAACATAATGATGCCGAAAATGACAAGGCCGACAACGGCAACTGATTCAATGATTCCAAGCCACATA